>JAUSPK010000025.1 GCA_030655735.1 Syntrophales bacterium
ATCCTAAGAGAGACCTACCGCCGCAAGATTAAGGGGGATATCTTCAACGTAGATGAATCGCTCATAGAGAAAAAGGTTGCCGGGGGGCTTCCCCTCATTGATTTTCCCGAGGGCACCTTTGAGCTTGAAGCGCCGAAGGAATACTTTATCGCCCTCCTCGAAATAGCCCAGAAGAGGGACCTGGAAGAAACCGATGAAATAATACGGAAGCTTAATTCCGGGGAGATGGACTATGGGGAGATGGTTCGCGAATCCTTCACCCTACAGCCGGATGTAGATGCCCCGGATGAGAGTAGTGAAGAAGGTATTTTTGATCTGCTGGGTTTCCTTGTTGAAGAGAGCCTGCGGCCGGCGCTGGAGGTCCTCTCTGAAAAGTACGGAGACACTATCACCGGAGCAAAGTGGTCTGAGGGATACTGTCCAATCTGCGGCAGGGAACCGAAGATATCGGAACTCAGAGGAGAGGGAGGAACGAGATTTCTCTTCTGCGGCCAGTGCGGATTTGAGTGGCAGTTCAAACGCATCCGGTGCCCCTTCTGTGGGAATGAAGACCAGCAGACACTCGCCTATTTCACCATCGAGGAAGAGGAGAAGTACCGGGTCGATGTGTGTAACGTCTGCAACAAGTACATAAAGGCGGTCGACTTCAGAAAGGCGGAGAAAGAACCCAACCTGGACGTGGAGGATATAGCGACGCTGCATCTGGATATCCTTGCCGATGAAGAGGGGTACGAATAAGAAATTTTCAGCGGCCGGTTTCCCGGGGATCTCTGACTTAAGGATGCCGGCCGCTGACCATTATGGTGTATGAAAAACTCCGATATAACAACTGTTATTGAAGCCCTCACAAAAAGCCTCGCATCAAAAAAACTCCCCATCGTTTCAGAGCTTGCCGAACAGAAGAGCACCCCGTTTCATATTCTCATCTCCACCCTTCTCAGCCTGAGGACCAAGGATGAGGTTACCGAGGTGGCCACCCGGAGGCTCTTTTCGCTGGCCTCAACCCCGGAGGAGATGCTGAGGCTCTCCCCGGATCGGATAGCCGACGCCATCTATCCCGTGGGTTTCTACCGGAACAAGACACAAACGATACTTCAGGTCTGCCGCGAACTTATCGAACGTTACGACTCCCGCGTTCCCGACAGCATTGACGAGCTGCTCACGTTCAAAGGGGTGGGGAGAAAAACCGCCAATCTGGTTGTCACGCTGGGATACGGAGGGGAGGGGATATGCGTGGACACGCATGTCCACAGGATCTCAAACCGCCTGGGCTACGTTCTGACGAAGACACCTGACGAAACAGAATACGCCTTGAGAGAAAAACTCCCCCGGAAATACTGGACGGAATATAATACCCTCATGGTGGCATTCGGACGGACTACCTGCCGGCCCACCTCGCCCCTTTGCAGTCAGTGCCCTATGTGCGGGCTGTGTGAAAGGGTGGGGGTGACAAGGCACCGCTAACGGGGTTACACAAGAGACATGCGGCGCCGGGAACACGGCAGGTGGAGACCTACAGGCTTACATCCTGAGCATTTGCAACGAGGTAGAACCTGCCGTCATCGGTCGTAAGGACTATCTCTCTGTGAATCAGGGACTGGAGGGCCTGCGGCTTGAAGTCTCTCAGGCCGACGTGAAGGATTCCCTTCTTCTGGGCATAGGGGAGGGCAACAGCAGACGCGGGGTCGTATGCCCCTCTGTCGGCGAGGTCTTTGATGATTGCCCTGCAGGCACGTTTCCCTCTCCACATGGCGCCCCACTGGGTCAGAAGAAAGGCAGCTATCAGAACAAAAAAAAGTAGGACCGCTTTCATAGGGCCACCTGTTCAAGACAAGACCACGGGGAAATCACTCCCCTTGCCAGTTCGTTATTGCAGGGTCCACGTCGTAGCTTCCGGTGTGTCGTGAACAAGGATCCCCAGCTCCGCAAGCTCCTGGCGCAGGCGGTCGGATTCTTTCCAGTCGCCGGCGGACCTGGCTTGCTTCCGTTCCTCCATGAGCCGCGAGGCATCTTCACTGAGTGTTTTCTCCTCGAAATCCATAATGCGCAGGACGGAGTTGATACGATTCATGGTATCAAGAACCAGGTCTCTCTGCCTGGAATCAAGCTGGTTCGCTGCCAGCGGGATATTTATCGTTCTGACAAATTCAAACAGAGAGGCCAGGGCACCGGATATGTTAAAGTCGTCGTCCATCGATTCGGTGAATCCCTTCCTGACGTCGTAGATGAGCTGGTCGGTCTCCGCGTAGCCGTTTCCCGGAGTGAAATGCAGGAGTCTCTGGATGAAGTTGTTGAGCCTCTTGACCGTGTTGCAGGCGGTGTCAAGCGCGCCGAATGAAAAACTCAGCGGTTTTCTGTAATGAGAGCTGAGGAGAAAATACCTGATTTCCCGCCCGGTGTATCCCTTCTCTTCAAGGTCGCCCACGGAAAAGAAGTTGTTCAGGGAGCGCGACATCTTCTTGCCGTCCAGCATGACGAGTTCGGAGGCGAGCCAGTAGTTTGCGATATTCTTCCCCGTGGCGGCCTTTCCTATCGCCATAACGTTCTCGCAGTGCGGGAAGATGATGTCGGCGCCGCTTATGTGGATATCGAAGGTTTCCCCCAGGTGTTTCATAGAGAGGGCCGCGCATTCAAGGTGCCAGCCCGGTCTCACGTTCCCCCATTTCGTCTTGAAATAGATTCCCTCCTTCAACTCCGTCAGGGTTGACCGCTTGAGAAGGTTGAAGTCAACAGGGCTGTCCTTCTCATAATCGTCCTGGTCGACCGTCTGTGAATGTCGCACGTTTGCCAGATCTATATTTGACAAAACTCCGTAGTCATCGAGCCGCGATATGTCGAAATAGACGGACCTCAGTTTTTCGTAGGCGTAACCCTTCTCCACGAGCCGCTCCGCCAGCTGTATCATCGAATCGACGTTCTCACTCGCCGCCGGATAGGTATCTTCATGGTTGATATTGAGTTTTTCCAGGTCGCTGAAGAATGTCTCGGTGTGCCCCCGGGTGAACTCCTTGATATCCATGCCGGCCTTCTCGGCGCCGCGGACGGAGCGGTCGGCCAAGTCTATGATGTTGGAGACGTGTTTGACCCGGTATTCCTTAAATTCCAGGTGCCGGGCTATCATGTCCGCCACAACAAACCGCCGGTAGGTCCCGATGTGCGGGACCTCGTGCATGGTCGGTCCGCATGAATGCATCAGTACCTGAGCGGGGTCGAGCGGCTTGAAGGGTTCCTTGGTCCGGGTGAGTGTGTTGTAGAGGCGAAGCGAGGTTTCTTCCCGGTCCGAAAAGAGTGATGTGCTGAGATATCTCTCCCCGCTGTCGGGGAAGATAACCACAATCACCCCTTCTTTCATCTCCCGGGCCTTTTCGAGGGCCACGTGCATCGCGGCACCGGAACTCATGCCGACGAATAACCCTTCGGTACGGGCCAGCGACCTGGCCATCTCGAAGGCATCTTCATCCAGGATATTGATTTTTTCGTCAAGGTTCTTTTTGTTAAAGATACCGGGGCGGTAGGATTCCTTCATGTTCTTGAGCCCCTGTATCTTGTGGTGGAGATAGGGCTCTACGCCTATGATGCTGATATCCTTGTTGTATTCCTTGAGCCTCCGGGAGATGCCCATGGCGGTCCCGGCCGTCCCCAGGGTTGCTACCACCATGGTGACCTTCCGGTCTGTCTGCTGCCAGATCTCTTCTGCCGTCCCGTGATAGTGGGCCATGACGTTGTCTTCGGTATTGAACTGATCCGTGGCGAAGTACTTCTCCGGTTCCTCGCGCAGCATCTCATACGCCACCTCTATTGCACCGTCGGTTCCTAGCTCGGCCGGTGTAAGGCGCACGTGGGCCCCCATGGCCTTTAATATCTTCTTTCTCTCTTCGCTCACCGATTCGGACATGGTCAGCGTAAGTGAATACCCTTTGACTGCCGCAACCAGGGCAAGGCCGATGCCGGTGTTGCCACTGGTGGCTTCCAGAATAGTCTTCTCCGGGGTGAGGTCGCCTCTTTCCTCGGCTCTTTCTATCATGTAGAGCGCTGTCCTGTCCTTGATCGATCCGCCGGGATTGGCCCACTCCAGCTTTGCATAGACCGTAACCTTTTTGTTGGGATTAAGGTGGCGGATCTCGACGATAGGGGTGTTCCCTATCAGGTCCAGGATATTATTGTAGCGGTTTTCCATTGGAAAGACTCCGATTTCATCGGAATTAACTGTCGAATTTCGGTATGGGGATTTTTACGAAGGGAACACCCTCTTCCGTGAGGGCGATCTCTTCCCTTTCCGTCGTAGTTCCCTTGATGTTCCGGATGTCTTCCTCTCCAGCATGTATCCTTAAGGCAACTTCAGCAAATTTGCTCCCCACGTCTTCAAATGTCTTGTCCATGTATTCATGGAACATCTGGAGCGCTTTCATGGGGGAGATTTTTTTGTTGTTTGTGTCCTTCAACCGTTCTGTTTCCCTTCCCATGACCGTGATAGAGGAAGGGGCTATGTCTATATCTGAACTGCCGCACACAGGGCATGTGACGAGTTTTTTCTTTTTCTGTTCTTCAAAGGCTTTCCTGTCGTTGAACCATCCTTCAAAGGTGTGTTTCTTTTCACACTTAAGATCATAAATTATCACTGAGCTGATTCCTCCTGCGTAACAATAACTTCCATGTTCCTAATATCATGAATTTTTGCCTCAGACAAGCTGCGGCTCCATTTTAGAGTATATTCCGGCATCTTTCATTTTTTTATGGACTTTTGGGGGGAAATTATATAGACAAGAACGCTTGTCGGGATGTGGCCCAGCCTGGTAGGGCACTGCGTTCGGGACGCAGGAGTCGCGCGTTCAAATCGCGCCATCCCGACCATTTTTTTAACTCTCCTATCCAACAGCTCCCGCCATCGAGAAGATGGGGAGATACAGGGCTATGATCATCCCCCCCACAACACCGCCCAAAAACACCATCATAACGGGTTCAAGCAGCGCCGTCATGGCACCCACTGCGACATCGACTTCGGCGTCATAAAAGTCGGCGATTTTTTCCAGCATGGCATCAAGGGCGCCGGTGTTTTCACCGACCGCTATCATGGAGACGACCATGGAGGGGAAGATCCCTGCTTCCGACAGGGGTTCCGCTATGGTTCTTCCCTCACTTATGCTTTTGCGGGTGTTCATCAGGGCGTTCTCGACTACCTTGTTCCCCGCCGTCTTGCTGACGATCTCAAGCCCGTCAAGTATCGGGACGCCGCTGCTCATCATGGTGGAAAGGGTCCGTGAGAATTTTGCCACGGCAACCTTTTTGAGCAGGAGGCCGAAGACGGGCAACGTGAGCACGATGCCATCTACCTGTAGCCTCCCCCGCTCGGTTCTGTAATATCTCCTGAAGGCGAAAACAAAGAGGACGATTGTGCCCAGTATGTATAGTATATTGTTCTGGACAAAAGCGCTCATGTCAACAAGGAATTGAGTGGGGCCCGGCAGCGCTGACCCCATGCTTGAAAACATCTCCTCAAAAACGGGGACAACCTTGTACAGAAGCAGAATAACAACTGCGAAGGCAACCACCAGGACGGTCATCGGATACGTCATGGCCCCCTTTACCTTCCGTTTCAGCTCCAGCGCCTTTTCCATATATGCGGAAAGACGATTGAGGATGACGTCCAGGATGCCGCCTGCCTCTCCGGCGGCGACCAGGTTTACGAAGAGGTCATCGAATATATCCGGGTATTTCTTCAGGGCCTCAGAGAGGGAGCTTCCCCCCTCAATATCTTCTTTTACTGTTTTGATGATCTTTGCAAACGTCTTGTTTTTCTCCTCTTCGCCCAGCAGCTCCAAGCACTGGATGATAGGCAGGCCGGCGTTGATCATCGTGGCGAACAGTCTCGCGAACACCACCACGTCAGTTTCCTTGACTTTCTCTCGGAGAAAGGGGATGTTTTCGAAGAGATCTTTTGGCTTTTTCTTTATGCTCTCGGGCTTGATACGCTGGCGGCGCAATTGGATTCTCACGCTGCTCTCATCGGCGGCCTCCAATTCACCCTTTTTCTTATCGCCCTTTTTTGTCGTCCCCTCCCACAGATATACGGGCATCTCTACCCCCTTTCCCCCTGCGTCTTCAGTGTGTCCCAATGGCGAGTTACTTCATAGAGGATAATGCCTCCGGCAACGGACACATTCAGGGAATCGAGACTGCCGGTCATCGGAATGGAGATCAGGACATCGCATTTTTTTCTGACCAGTGGGCGTATCCCCTTTTCCTCGCTCCCCAGTACGAGCCCTGCATGGTTGCTGTAATCGGGAGAGCTTAGCCCTTCCCCGCAGCCGGAATCGGCACCGTATATCCAGAAGCCCGATTCTTTCAGTCGGTCGATTGTTCTCGATATGTTTACCACCCTGATAATAGGGAGGTGGAGGGCTGCTCCTGCCGAGGCCTTGATGACGGAGGGGGTAACGGGTGCGGCTCGATTTTCCGGGATTACCAGGCCGGCCGCGCCGAAGCAGAGAGCCGTCCGTATGAGCGAGCCGAGGTTTTGAGGGTCGGTAATGCCGTCAAGGATCAAGATCAAACTATTTTTTTGGGAAACGCAACCATCGAGAATTTCATCGATGCCGGCATACCGGTACTCCTCGCATATGCAGATGACGCCCTGATGGTGCTGTGTGCCTGCGATGGCATTCAGGCGCTCCCTGTCTGTAAAGACTACGGGTATCTTTCTCTGGGAGGCCAGTTTTACTATCTCCCGGATAGCGCCCCGACTTCCATCTTTGATCAGGAAAATCTTCTCTATCCCGCCTCCATCCTTCAGTGTCTCCTCAACTGGATGAACGCCGTAGATTACCTGCATTGACTTTCCTCTGGGTAGGAGCTGAAATCTTAACGGAGCCCCTGGGATATATCTTCGGTGATGCTGTCCGCTGTGGCCACGGGATCATCGGCCAGTCGTATGGGCCTGCCAACCACCAGATAATTCGCACCCATGGCGATGGCATCCCTCGGCGTCACTACCCGCTTCTGGTCGTCACCCGCCACCTTGCTATCCGGTCGTATGCCTGGAGTTACAATAACAAAGTCTTCTCCGCACGCCTTCCGTATGGGAATGACATCCTGCGCCGATGCCACAACGCCGGGAACCCCCGCGTCCCTGGCCGATACGGCAAGTTTCAGGACGAGTTCCCCGGTGGTGCACTCAAACCCAATATCTTTGATGTCGGAATCATTTAAGCTGGTAAGAACGGTTACCGCAAGGAGCACCGGAGGGGTTACCCTCAGGACACGCGCAGTCTTGTTGACTGAATCGACCGCCCGCTCCATCATCTCCCGCCCCCCAAGCGCGTGTATGTTGAACATAGAAACGCCCAGTTTTACCGCGGCCTGGGATGCCATTGCCACGGTGTTAGGAATGTCATGAAATTTCAGGTCAAGGAATACGTTCCCGCCCTTCTCCTGTATGCTCGATACAATCCGAGGGCCGAAACGGGTGAATGCCTCCTTCCCTACCTTGAACATCCCCACGTGATCCTTCAACAGGTCTGCCCACCTGACAGCTTCGTCTATGTCTTCTCCCAGATCAAGGGCAAATATAAGTTTGTCACGGCCTCTGTTCGGCGTTTGCATTTTCGACCACATCCGTGTTGTTTTCTATGAGTTCAACCGGCTCAGCATCTGCCGATGCCGCGTCGAGAAGTTCGGGGTGCATGTATTTCACCTTCCCTTCCGCTATCTCTCTCAAAGCGGTAACGATTTCCCGATTGTTTTTCTTTGTGCTGAGGGGCTTCGATTTTCTCAGGAGCTGTTTTGTCCTCTGGGTTGTAAGGTGCGTCAGGGCAAACCTGTTTTTTGCCTTTTCCAGGGAATCCTCTACGGTAACTCGTGCCATGTGTTATATACCTCCGGTTATTCGATAAAAGTCAGCTATCCTGCCTTGTAGCCGAGAGGTCCTGTTCTTTTCGGCTATATACACAGATCTCAATATATTTACAGAATCGCTCATTATATCATTAAATACCACATAATCATACCATTCATTTTCTCGTATCTCCCCCATGGCTTTGTCGAAGCGCTTCTTTATAATATCGTCCGTTTCCGAACCGCGTTTTTTCAATCTCTCCTTCAGGATTTCCACGGATGGAGGCATGATGAAGACGAGGACGGCTGCGGGATATATGGCCTTTACATTACGTGCTCCCTTGGTGTCTATGTCCAGCACGACGTCATATCCCTTTCGGGGCATGTCTTCGATATCCTTTTTGAGCGTTCCGTAAAAATGGCCGTAGATCTCTTCCCACTCTGCGAATTCTCCATTCGCTTTTCTCCTTGTAAAATCTTCGATGGAGATAAAGTGGTAATCCATCCCGTCCTTCTCGCCCTTCCGCGCGGGGCGTGTGGTGCAGGACACGGAGAAGCGTAGATCGGGAAATTCAGCCAGGAGCCTTTTGCATAGAGTGGTTTTTCCGGTGCCTGAAGGGGCGGAAATGACCATAAGGAGTCCCTGCGTGTCGGTATGTTTCATGCTGTCCAATCCATGGAGGTTATGTTGCCGTATATTTTTTAGGATCTTCTCCAATTTAGTTGGAGAAGAGGGTCCAATCCCGACTCGTCGGGACAGGGGGCAAGGATTAATTAAGGACCAATTCCCTAATCCTCAAACTCCTATATCTTTTTTCTTTTCTCTCGACCCCTTGATTCCTTGACCCCTTGAACCCTTCTGGTAACTACAACCAATGGGTAGATGATCCTTCTTTAATAACCTCAAACCCCTGTGTTACTCGATATTTTGGACCTGCTCCCTCAGTTTGGCAAGTTCCGTTTTTATCTCTATGACGATGCCGGATATGGAAAGGTCGTTGCTCTTGGAACCGATCGTATTTATTTCCCTGTGCATTTCCTGCAGCAGAAAATCCATTTTCCTGCCGATGGCCTCATCGCTGCCCAGCATCTCTCCAAACTGTTTGATGTGACTTTCAAGGCGGACTATCTCTTCGGTGATATCGGTCTTTTCGGCCATTATCGCAACTTCCTGGATCAGCCTTGATTCGTCGCAGTTCATGCCGTCCGCCAGTTCCTGGATTCGTGCCGAAAGCCTCTCCTGGTAATTTTTGACAACCTCCGGGACTCGTGCCTTTAATTCCTCTATACAGGTTGTAACTGTGTCGAGACGAGCAGTGAAATCTTCATAGAGGAGCCCTCCTTCAACCTCCTTCATCTGCATGAGGAAATCGAGGGAATCGTTTAGTGCCCCTTCTATGACCCCCCATATCTCCTCAGGGGCGATCTCTGTTTCCGACGTATAGATGCCGCCCTTTAGCCTGACAAGGGTATTCAGAGTTATCTCGTCGGAGAGATTGAACGATTCCTTCAGACTGGTCAGCATGGCATAATAGCTGGTGATGAGGGGGATGTTTGCCTCCAGCTTGTCTCCACCATTTGCGCCAGGGTCTGAATCTATCCTGACGTTCACCTCAACTCTCCCCCGGGAGATCCGTTCTCCCACTCTCTTCTTGATATTTATCTCCAGGGCGGTCAGAAAGGTAGGGAGCCGCACGCTGCTTTCAAGGTTTTTGTGGTTGAGGGATTTGATTTCTACGGCCAGTTTTTTCCCCGCAAAGACGGATTCCGCCCTTCCGTAGCCTGTCATGCTTCGTATCATAGATTTTTCTCCTGGATTGGATGGGGCAACCAGGTGCTCCGTCCTTGCTGTTTGTATTGTTACACCGTTACGTGATTTTTTGCACTCTTTTCCGGGCCAGTTGTGCGGTATATCTCTCTCGTATATTGTTGAACATCACTATGGTGGCCTCGTCCGCATAATCAGGATAGCTCCACTCAACCCTCCGGAAGGTATGATTCACGAAGATGAGGGTCAGATCGGCATATATGCCTTCCCTGATATAGGGACGGTGTGTGTAGGCCTTCCCGGTGGCAAGGATCAGGTGGGCCTGAGACAGATATCCCGGGTCTATATTGACAAGCCGGTTGCCATCACTCACAAATTTTTCTTCCACCCTGTTCGTGAACAGCTTTATGTCGGGGAGCGTATCGGGGGGCACAAGGGCTTCAAAAGAGATAAAACGCCTGACAAGGGAAGGCCCCAATTCTTTCGCATAATAATCGGTGTATGCAAATGGTAGCAAGGCGCTTACGTAGTCAATTCCCCCCAATCTCTCGGACAGGAGTGCTATGGCCTTGTGCAATATGTCCGCGCTCCCGGAGAAGACGCTGGACACTATCTTTACCGGTTCAGGGAGGGTTGGCCTGCTCATAGTGCCTTTTTTAATTCATCCCGGTAGACCGGTGCCGTCCCCACCTTGCCGACCGCGATGCCAGCTGCGTGATTGGCAAGGACAGCGGCCTCCGTGAATGTTGCCCCGGCCGCAACGCAGAGGGCTAAGACCCCTATTACCGTGTCACCTGCGCCCGTCACATCGAAGACTTCCCTGGCAACGGTGGGAATGTGTGTGACGGCGCCGTTACGTTCAAAGAGGCTCATCCCCGCTTCCCCCATCGTTACCAGAAGGGATCCGAAGTCAAAATCCTTCATAAGCGCGGCACCACCCTTTATAAGATCATCCCTGCTTTCAATCTCCCTGCCGAGCGCGCGTTCCGTCTCCTGGTAATTAGGGGTTATCAGATCGCACCCGCGGTACAGGGAAAAATCGCTCTGTTTGGGATCTATGCACAGGATGATTCCCCGTTTTGTAGTTATCTCACGTATCTCTCTGACGAGCTGTTCTGAAAAGACCCCCTTATTGTAATCCGAGATGATCACCGCCCCCAGGTCGTCTTCCATGGATTCTATATACGCTATGATCCTCTGAAGGCTGTCCTGGGTAATCGGGCTCTTGTCCTCCCTGTCAAATCTCACCACCTGCTGGTTGTGCGCGATGACCCTTGTTTTGACTATGGTGGGACGCCCCTGTTCCACGATGACGCCTGCCGTATCGATATTCATTTCCTGCAGGGTGTCCATCAGCCACGTGCCCATGGTGTCCGACCCGACAATGCCGGAGATGGCAACCTTCCCTCCCATGGAGAACACGTTGTTTAACACATTGGTACAACCACCCAGAAGGAGATTCTCAGAGGTGACTTTCACCACCGGTACCGGGGCCTCCGGTGAGATGCGAGATACCTTTCCCCAGATAAACTGGTCGACCATAATATCTCCGACTACCAGTACCTTTGAACGGTGAAAACGGTCGACAATCTCGAGAGCCCTCTTCTTGCTTATAATGTTTTTCACCATACAACGCCTTTCAATACAGTGGAGCAGGGTTGCCGTTTCATCCCGACCCTGATACGTCTACTCTTCCCGAACAGGCCAGCATGCTATTATTATAGAGTTTTTTTGTCAATGCTTTTTCTCAAAATCCTTGACTAAATGGGGAAAAGGATATAGTTAGGACTGCCTTGCGTTTTTAATTAATTTCTGTTCAAAAAGGGCCTTTTTCCGCAACCGCTGTGCCAATCCCTTGATTTTCTTGAACGTGCGGCAAAGTGCTTAATTGTGAATTGGAAGATACCCGATCTATATCTCTAAAGAAATCAACTTTTAGATGGGTGCTCATGAAAAGGATGTCTGATGGATGAAAAGAGTGAACTGCTGAGAAACCGGAAAGAGAAGATGAAATCCCTGCAGGATATGGGGGTTGATCTCTATCCGAATGATGTGACAATAACCGCGACCACCAGGTCCGTGATCGACCGGTTTGGCGACATGGATAACGAGAAACTGACAGGGGTTGAAGAAAAGTTTGCGCTGGCGGGACGGCTGATGGCGGTGCGAAACTTCGGCAAGGCCGCGTTCGTAATCATTCAGGACAGAGAGGGGAGAATACAGGGGCATATAGCGAGGGACAAGGTCGGCAAAGACAAATATTCCATCTTCAAAAAATTTGATGTCGGGGATATCGTTTTTGTCTCGGGAGGTCTTCTGAAGACGAGGACCGGCGAGTTGACTGTCGATGCCGATGAGATACGGCTCCTGTCAAAGGCGGTGAACCCTTTACCCGAGAAATGGCATGGGCTCACCGATGTCGAGGCCCGGTACCGGCAGAGACCCCTCGATCTTATCATGAATCCGGGGGTTAAAGAGGTCTTCTATACGCGAAGCAGGATTATAAAACTGATTCGCGATTTCATGCAGGAGAGGGATTTTCTTGAAGTGGAAACGCCGATGATGCAGCCCATGGCGGGGGGCGCGGTGGCACGCCCTTTCAAGACGTACCATAATACCCTCGATATGGACCTGTATTTGCGAATCGCGCCGGAGTTGTACCTGAAGCGCCTGATCGTCGGAGGGCTTGAACGGGTCTTTGAGATAAACCGAAATTTCAGGAATGAAGGGATATCAACCTCTCACAACCCTGAATTTACCATGATGGAGTTCTATCAGGCATACGCCACGTACGAAGACTTGGTGTTAATGACGGAAGAGATGATCACCTCAGTCGCCACGGAGCTCTTCGGTTCTCTCCAATTTGAGTATCAGGG
>JAUSPK010000027.1 GCA_030655735.1 Syntrophales bacterium
GCCCGCTACGGTATGAGTCTCACCGTTGATGACCTGGTAGAGATCGGCAAGCATACCCTGAAGTATGAAAACATCTTCAACAACCTGGCGGAATTCAGCAAGATATGGGAGCCCTACCCCCAGTTCTACCGGACAGAGCCCCTCCCGCCGACCAACCGGGTCTTCGATGTCGATGACAGCGAGATCAAGGATATCTGGAACCGGATCGATGCCTACAAGGAAAAGGAGAAGTCCTGGGAGGTACGAATCCCGCATCTGCCTTCCATGCTGATCGGGGCGGGCGTCCTGGCAAAGATCGGCGGCCAGGCGAAGGGGCTGAAGATCACAAAGGCCCTCTTTCTCTGTGATCCTGTCATGAAGCAGATCGGACGCGCCGACGAGATCATCGGCAGCCTTGCCGCCAAGGGAATAAAGACGGTGCTCTTTACCGATATCGAACCCGATCCCCCCATCTGGGAAATCGACAACCTGGGTGAGCTCTACGCAAAGGAGGGGTGCGACGGGATCATCGCCATGGGGGGAGGAAGCTCCATGGATGCTGCCAAGGCCCTCTCCGTGCGGGTGACCCATCCCGGCCACATGTCCGAGTTCGAGAGCCTCGCCGGGGGAACGGGAAAGATAAAGGATATCCTCCCCCCGGTCATCTGTATCCCGACCACATCGGGAACGGGGAGCGAGGCGAACACATACGCGGTCCTCACCGATACGGAGCGGGGGATCAAGTTCATCATCATGAGCGAGATCATGGTTCCGAACGTGGCGATCATCGACCCCGAAGTGACAAAGACCATGCCGAAGGGCCTCACCGCCGAGACGGGGATCGACGCCCTCGCCCACTGTATCGAGGGGTATGTGGGGACCCTGATGCCCTACCATCCCTACTATTCGACGCTGGCCTACTATGGGATCAAACTGGTCGGAAAGAGCCTCCCCCGGGCCTACCATAACCCAGAGGATCTGGAGGCGCGGACGGATATGGCCATGGCGGCCGTCTACGGCGGCGCCGCCTTTACCAAGGGACTGGGCGTCGGACACAACCTCGGTCACGTCATCGGCGCCCGGTATCATATCTCCCACGGAAAATCGATTGCCCCGGGTCTGCTCTGCTTTGCCCGGGTAAACGAAAAGGCCTGCAGGGAGGACTTCGAGGATCTCGCCTGGACGCTGAACCATTCGAAGAACCTGGAAGAGGGGCTGCGCAAATTGTACGAAGAGGTCGGCATGCCCACCCGGTTCAGGGACCTGGGGGTACCGGAGAAAGACCTGCCGAGGATCGCCTTCGAGGCGTCAAAGGATGTGGTCAATATCGTCGGCAATCCCGTCCCTCTCGAGGAACGCCAGTTCCTGGAGCTGCTGAAGGAATTCTATTAAAAGGCGCAGGGGAAACTTAACCACACAAAGGGCCCCATTCCGTTCCGGAATGGGGCCCTTTGTGTATCGAACCCTCTCACGGCCTGCCACGAATTCCCGGGGGTCGTATCTCGGACACACAGTGCCTCGATTGCTGTTCGCGCTATTGGTACGTACGGCTGGATATGCGCATTATGTCTGTAACAGTTTGAAGCCCAGACCAGGATCCACGACGCGTCTGCCGGGGGTATCGGTCAGTTCAAACAGGATGACCTCCAGAATCTGCCATACCTTCACACCGGCACGGACACATCCCGTTACCGTATGATCTCCCCTCCCGCAGGCCATGTGCAGGTGCAGTGTGGGGTTGCCTTCCTCATCCGGGAACAGGGTACCGGTTCCCGCGACCTCATGCACATCGCCCAGGATGTGTGTCGCCGGAGTAATGGGGCGGGCATCCCCCCTCTCAGGGCCGACAACGAGCCTGCTCTCCCCTCCGGCACCACCCACGATGATCAGGGCGGCGGCGGCTATGCCCTTGTCGCGGGCGAACCGTTCAATCTCCTCATGAACCACCTCTCCGTCCTCCAACCGCAGCACGAAGGTTCGGCCTTGCTTTGCCTGTGAATATTGCATTGTCCCTTTCACCCCTCTTGTATTAAAGTCTTAACGTACTCGCTTGAGAGCGATCGTATTGTTCAGGTGCCGCTCCGTTGAGATACCCGTGGCAGCCAATGAGGATGCGATGACCGTCGATTGTTCTTCAGCCCTTTTCTCTCTCACAGGCCCTGGTGCTGCCGCTTCCTCAGCTCTTTTTTTAACACCTTGCCGACCATGCTCTTCGGGAGGGCATCAAGGAATTCAATCTCTTTGGGGAGCTTGAATGTTTTCAGTTTTGCCCTGCAGTATGAGATGATCTCATCGGTGTCGGCGCGCTCCCCTGGCATAAGCACCACAAATGCCTTGATATCCTCACCGTAGATCGGATCCTCTATACCGATGACCGCGGCCTCTGAAACCTTCGGGTGGGAAAAGAGCACCTCCTCGATCTCTCTCGGCGCGATATTTTCTCCTCCCTTGATGATAATATCCTTTTTACGGTCCGTAATGAAAAAATACCCGTCCTCATCCCGATAGCCGATATCACCGGTGTAGAGCCACCCGTCTCTGAGTACCTCGGCCGTCTCCTCCGGCTTATTCCAGTACCCTTTCATCAGCATGGGACCTGAGAGAACGATCTCCCCCTCCTCACCGGGAGGGATCTCGCTGCCTTCAAAATCAACGACCTTCATCTTCGTGCCCTTCATCGGCACTCCGATAGAACCGACCTTTTTTGTTCCCTCAAGGGGATTGGCCGCATTGTTGGCACCGGCCTCGGTGAGGCCCCAGCCTTCGGTAATCTCATAGCCGTACTTTTCCTTGAAACTATCCCATGTGTCACGGGTAAGCGGCGCCGAACCGCATGTCCAGTATTTCATCGAGCTGATATCGTACTTTTCCAGCCCGGGATACAGCAGCATGTAGATATACATGGCGGGAACGGCCGCAATCGCGTTGGCCTTGTATTTTTCAATGGCGGCAAAGGTCTTTTCGATATCGAATGAGCTGAACAGGACCACCTTGCTACCCCCCCGAAGGGCGTTGTAATTCATGCTGGCGATTCCGTATGAATGACACAGCGGCAAGATCCCGATGCCGGTCAAGCCGGGGGGCAGATGAAGGGTTTCCATCTGCATCTTCGCGTTGGAATAGAGACTGTGGTGGGTGTGCATCACCCCCTTGGGGACCCCCGTAGTCCCTGCCGTATAAATCAGCGCGGCGAGTTCGTCATCTTCCATCTGTTCCGGTTCCAATTCACCCGAGCTCTTTTCCACAAGCCTGTGGTAGGAGAGGGTATGCGGCGGGACGTCATCATCGATCAGGATGATGTTTTTGATGGCCGGGGCCTGTTCCCGGCAGGCCTCGATCGTGGGGAGAAATTCCATACTGCTGACGACCGTCTCCGCCCCCGGATCCCGGTAGATGTAGGCGATCTCCTCAGCTCCCACCAGGAAATTGATGGGGACAACCACGGCCCCGATCGCGTACACCGCATAAAAACTTTCCACCGCCTCGGGACAGTTGGGCATCTGTATGATGACCCGGTCCCCCCGACCGACCCCCAGTTCCCTTAAGGCATTGCCCAATCGCCGCGAGTTTTGCCGTATCTGAACGTTAGTTATCTCACGTTCTTCGAATATCAGGGACACATGCTCGCCAAATCGTTCGATTTCATTTCCTGAGAGTTCAGCGATGTTCATAGTTTCTCCTTTCCCATTCATAGGCGCGTTCGATGCGATCAGGATACTTCCAAAAACAGGGGTATATCTTCATCTATAGAGGGCGTCTGCACACCCTTGTTCAACGATCAAGTCCACCGTGCAAAAACGAAATGATACTTTCAAAGGCCTTCGGGTCTTGGAGCAGGAAGAGATGGCCCCCTTCAAACACCTCAAGGCGGGACTGCGGGATCTGTCTGTGTATCGCCTCAAGATTGGAGGCGGGGGCAATGCCGTCGTAACGGCCGCCGCAGATGAATACGGGCATCCGGAGGGTGGGAAGCCGGTCATGGGTATCGTGCCCCGCGCGTGCCCCGATCTGGCGACGGGCGCCTGCTTTCCGTCCCGGCTCGTCCGCCCCGACCAGCAAGGTTGCCTCTACCTGGTCCACGAGGTCTTGGAGCTTCTGCGGGTGGGCGGCCTGCCATGCGGCGTCCCGGCGCGTATCGCTGAGTAGAACCGTGCCCAGGGCCCTTTCGCGCGGGGTCAGATCGCCGAGTTCGTGCAGCGGAAACGATGCCCCCCCGACACCGCCGCTGCTGGTACACGCCAGCACCAGCCGTTCGACACGTTCGGGGCAGCGGATCGCAAATTCCTGGGCCACCATCCCCCCGAAGGATATGCCCATCAGAAAGCACCGGTCCCACCCCACCGCCGCCAGCAGGCCTTCGGTGTCCATGGCATAGTCCGCCATGGTATAGGGGATGTCCGGTCGGTCGGTCTGCCCGAGGCCGCGCTGATCATAGGTGAGAATCTCAAAATGGTCCGCAAGGGGGGAATCGAAGATGGAGGGCCGGTGGCGCAGATCCCCCCCGGTGCCGCCGATGTAGAGGAGGCGCCTCCCTGTGCCGCGAACCTCATAATAGATGCGAATGTCACGAACGGTAACGAATGGCATCGATACCCTCTTCCTGCGGACGAATGAAACTTTAAACCTCACGCCTGCTCGCGCGTACCGTGTACACAACCGGAATGGGCAGTAATGTTTTTGTCTTGGCCGAGCGTATCAGAAACTACGGACCCTGTCCATCGCCCCGCAGCCGTGTGCGCAGGTCCAGGATATGCCGCGCCGGGTATACGGCCGTGGGGCAGACGCGGCTGCAGGCCAGGGCCCGGTTGCACAGACGCTCCCCCCGCTCGCCACCTGCCTGTTTCAGCAGGGCCCGGGCGCCCTTCCCCGTGGTCTTCTGAAGCTCCGTATTCAGGGCGGCCAGGGCGGCCGGCCCCATGAAGGGTTTCCCCTCGCCGGCTACCGGGCAGGCCGAGACGCAGCAGCCGCACTCGATACAGTTCTCAAAACGCTCGAAGCGTTTGATACCCTCCGGGAGTTTTTTGCCCCCCAGGTCCTCCGCGCCTCTCAGATAATTCCACCTCTCATCAATGTCTTTATACAAAGGGGCCATATCCACGGCCAGATCCCCCAGGAGAGGAAACCCGGGAAGGGGCTCCAGTGTGATGGTCCCCCCCTTGAACTGAGAGATACGTGTGACGCAGGCCAACCGCTCTTCACCGTTGATAAGCATCCCGCAGGTTCCGCACGAGGAGTGGTGGCACGAGCGCCGGAACATCAGGGTGGGCTCCTGAGCGCTCTGGATCATTTCAAGCGCGTCCAGGATGCTGATGTCCGCATCGATGGTCAGGGTAAAGGTCTCAAAGCTGGGCGGCGTTTTGCTTTCGGGCCGGTGACGGCGGATCTTCAGCCGGATCTTCTTTTTCATGTAAGGCTCCTTTATGGACCATCTTCAGCCCCCACGGCGTAAAACCGGCGCCATGAGAGGAGCGGGGTTGTGCGGGTACGGCAGGCAATCTTATGCCCCGTCTTGCGGCAGATCAGATCGGCGGTCTTTTCGGCCATGGCCCGCACCGTCGTTGCCTTCCCCCCCAGGAGGGAGACAATCCCCTCCACGCCGTGGGTGTCCTTGTGATCGTAACACTCAAAGGTGCGGCTGATCTGCTGCGGACTCGACGCCTCGGCATCCCGGATCAGGGGCCGCGCGGCGCTCCAGACCGAACGGACCGGCGCCCCTCCCACCGCCGGCACCATCAGGGAACAGTTTTCTATTATTCGGGTAATATGCTTCTTTGGAAGGGTCACGTCATCCGGGTCATCGGTCAGCCACAGCGAGGTCCCCAGGACAGAAAGCCCGCGCTGGGGAACGATGATATCCCCTTCGCCGGCCGGGCGCATCCGGTTGATCACCATATTGGTCACCCTCCCCTCGACGGCAACTAGTACCCCCGGTCCCGGCTGGACCGGGACATTGATGCCGGCCAACGCCGCCACGCGTCCGGCCCAGGCCCCGGCGGCATTGACGACCAGATCCCCCTTCACTATGCTCGTCTTTCGGGTCTTGTAATTGAGGATCTCCACGCCGGTTACCCTCCCCGCCCGGGTATCGATCCACTGGACCTCGCAGAATGGATGGAGCCTCGCCCCGTTCTGGCGGGCCGTGGCAAAGAAGTGCATGGCCAGCCGCCAGGCATCGATGGTGGCGTCGGGGACCTGCAGGGCAACTCTGACCTCCGGCGTCAGGGCCGGTTCCAGTTTCCGTGCCTGAGTGGCCGAAAGCTTTTTCGCCTCGATGCCGGAGGCGAGACAGGCGTCCAGGAGGGTTTTACCGTACGCCTCGTCGTCCGGTGAGATGGCCACGAACAGGCCGTCATTCTGTTCCAGGGCCTGGGGGGCGATTCTGCGCAGAATGTTATTTTCTTCGACGCATTCGACGGCCGCCGCGCGATCGTGTACCGCGTAACGCGCGCCGCTGTGCAGCAGGCCGTGGTGCCGCCCCGTGGTGCCGGAGAGCAGATCGCCCTTCTCGAAAAGGGACACCTCAAAGCCGCGCAGGGTGAGATCATGGGCAAGCGCCGCTCCCGCGCCGCCGCCGCCGATGACAATGATATGTTCCATACCCCCTCACAATGCACAAAGGAGATGAACCAAAATCAAGTTTACACTTCAGGACATCACTCTTTCTATCTAACATTGAACCGTTGATAACCCCGTAAAAAGTCCAAAATCTCCTCCCCCTTGATGGGGGAGGGGAAATCTGACTTTTTACGAATGCATCAACCGTTAGATCGTTCCATTTTTTTGCCCGGCACGTCACTATTCAACCATGAGGAACGAGTAGCGATTCATTGTCTGCTCATAATCGGCCAGAACCTCTATCGGAAAGCCGAGTTTACGGACGGTAGCAAAGACATCGACCCCAAGGCCCTCCGGACAGGGACGGGACAGGCGTGGATTCTTGCATTCAATCCGGGTCCCCGGGCAATCCTCGCACACGCGGCACTCGTCCATGAACAACAAGAATGCCTTGTGATTTTCAGACAAAAAAACCGCCCGTTCCGCCCGCAGCAGCCCGGCGTTGATCTCCCTGCCCCATTCTTCCCGATCCTCCGGGTCATCAAGTTTTTGAGGAATATGGATAACCGCGATATGCTCATATTCGGAGAAAAACTCGCGGCACTCAGCAATTGAGGGGACAGACGGGGGACAGGCTCCGTTTTTGCCGTAGCTCGGGCATCCGAACATGCACTTGAATCATGGCCACTGGCATACCTCGATATCGGATCCGGAGATCCACTTGAAATCATCATATCCGTTTTCGTGGAGGATTACTTCAACGCTGCTTCGATCCATCTCTTCTCCTTTGCGCAAGGGTCGTGCTGCTTCGGGTCATACCGTGGAATGCTGCTCCAGGATCAGTTTTCTGGAAAATTTTCCCATTTCTGGTATCACCCCGGCGCAATTACTGTAACAGGGGACGGGAGCGGGTGTCAACAGCAAAAACCGCGAACTGACTAGGTAAGGCATTGAAATTATGCCGTTACACTGCTACTCAATCAAGAAAGAGCGAGAAGGGTAAGGCCGAAACACGTCAACGAACGAACAGGGGACTGTAGATATCCGTTTTCCTTTTTTTCAAATCATGTTAGGAAAGTTCGCTCAGACGTATTCGAATCAGGAGAAAGGAGTAGAAGACTATTGGAAATCAAACTGTTTGAAGGAAAGATAGTCCTGGTCACAGGGGCCACGTCCGGGATCGGACGCGCCACGGCCCTGGCTTTCGGAAGGGAAGGCGCGACGGTCGTCCTCGCGGCACGCCGGGAGAATCTCGGAGCAGAGGTCGCGGCGGAAATAACGGAAGGCGGCTCGGAGGCGATGTTTGTCAGGACGGATGTCAGAAAGCCGGAAGATATCGATGCCCTCTTCGAGACGATACTGGAGAAATACGGGCGTCTCGATATCGCCTTTAACAACGCGGGCGCATCCCTGCCTCATATCCCCCTCATCACCAGGACCACCCTGGAGGAATGGGACCTCGTTATGGAGACCAATATGCGGGGGATCTGGCTGTGCATGAAGAAGGAGATACCGCAGATGATCAAGCAGGGGGGCGGAATTATTGTCAACACGGCCTCCATCCTCGGCTTTGCAGGAGAATACGGGCTGTCCCATTACTGTGCCAGCAAGCATGGCATCCTGGGATTGACGAAAACGGCCGCCCTGGAGTACGCGGGCAAGAATATTCGGATCAATGCGGTCTGTCCCGGTCCGATCCAGACGGAGATACTTGAAAGAGCGGCTCCCCTTATCCCCAATATGTATGAGATGGTAATCAACAACACGGCCATGAAACGGATCGGCAATCCCGATGAGATCTCCGGAGCGGTGCTCTGGCTCTGCTCGGATGAGGCCTCGTACATGATCGGCAAGGAGATCTCCATCGACGGCGGGCAGACGATCTGATGCTACCACTGAGGAAAGGAAAAGGAGACGCACATTGAATACGAGAAGATTTGAAGATAAGGTCGTACTGGTAACCGGCGGCACATCCGGGATCGGTCGGGCCACGGCCCTGGCCTTCGGAAAGGAAGGCGCGACGGTCGTCATCGCGGCGCGCCGGGAAAACCTCGGAGCAGAGGTTGTGGATGAAATCAAAAAAGCCGGGGGAGAGGCGGTCTTTATAAAAACCGATGTCACACTCCCCGACAGTATAGAAAACCTTTTCAAGGAGATATCAGGGCGATACGGCAGGCTCAACTACGCGTTCAATAACGCGGGAACGAGCGTCAGTCAGCGACGCACAGCAAAGACGACGATGGACGAATGGAACCTCGTCATGAACACCAACCTGAGGGGTGTGTGGCTGTGCATGAAGTATGAGATACCGCTCTTGGTCAAGCAGGGGGGCGGGGCGATCGTCAACACCTCATCGATACTGGGCCTTCGAAGCGATGACGGCGCATCCCTCTACAGCGCCAGCAAGCATGCCATCCTGGGACTGACCAAGGCGGCGGCCCTTGAGGTTGCGCACCGGAAGGTCCGTGTCAACGCGGTCTGTCCGGGATTTATAGAGACGGCGATGCCTGAAAAGCTCTGGGAGGATGACCCGACCGTGCGAGATGCCATCATTCAAGCGATACCCCTTCGGCGCCTGGGCAAACCGGAAGAGATCTCCGGGGCCGTCCTGTGGTTGTGCTCCGATGCGGCTAGTTTCATGACCGGCAAGGAGATGGCGATCGGCGGCGGGCATGGTATCCGCCCCTGACGGGTTCGGCAGGTGGTTTGATACTCGGCTTGAAACGGATAGAATTGACAGTTTACGGCCACGGCCCACAGGGTCGTGGCCGTGCCGCCTACGCGGGGATGATACCGGATCTCCCGGCTGACTTCACCTCTTCCGTACTCGCGGAATCCACATGGGCACGTCCCGCATGTATTTTTGATACTCCTCACCGAAACGGGCGAGGAGCAGTTTTTCCTCGTGGCGCGAGATGTAGTGCAGAAAGGGAATCGCGACAAGGAGCACACAGGCGGCGGCAAGAGACAGACTCAGCATCAGGCAGCCGAGGTACAACAGAATCTCGCTTAAGTATATCGGATGCCGGACGACATTGAACACGCCCTTTCGGATCACGCCCGGGACCTCCCGCCTCTCCCCGAACACGATAGACAACCCCGCCCATACCAGGTAGCCCGATACAACCAACAAGGCGACCCCCAGGGGCACCCTGATCACGAGCGGCACAGAACCGTTGAGATTCGTTGTGTACTTCAGGAAGCTATACGTAACATATCCTGTATTTCCTATTGATATTAGGATGTTATGTAGTGTTATTAATTCATAGTTTTTCTTCCTCGTCAAGGATTATGTGGGTTGCAAGCCATCCGTTGCATAATAACCTCCATTGCAGTG
>JAUSPK010000035.1 GCA_030655735.1 Syntrophales bacterium
GGTGGGGATTCGAAATGACAAAGGGAGGGTCGAAATGACAGGTTGATGTCGGTACTTTTTCACAAGCCGCTTGACGGATGCGGGGCAAGTCCGTTAGAGTACGCGCCGACAACGAGAGAGGAAGGAACATGCCATGAAGAAAGCTGTCTATTACGGGATACGAGATGTCCGGGTCGAAGAGGTTGCCGAGCCTGAGGCGGGAAGCGGCGAGATAAAGGTAAAGATCAGATACTGCGGGATCTGCGGATCGGATCTGCATGAATACCTCCACGGTCCCTTCCCAGAGAGCCCCTTCGGGCACGAGGTATGCGGAGAGGTGGTCGCGGTCGGCCAGGATGTGAAGGGCTTTGCGGTGGGCGACCACGTCGCGACCTTCGTTCGGGACGGATACGCCGAGTATCTTGTCGCCCCTCAGGACCGTGCCCTCAAACTCCCCGAAGACCTGCCCTGGGAACGGGCGGCGGTTCTCGAACCGCTGGCCGGGGCGATCTACGCCCTGGAGCGGGGCAATGTAAAACCAACGGATACGATCTTTATCGCGGGGGCGGGGCCGGTCGGCCTCTTGATACTCCTGGCGGTCAAGGTCCTCGGCGCCCGGACGGTATACATGACCGATCTTTCTAAAAAGCGCAGGGAGATGGCCGAAAGGCTGGGCGCGACGGCCACCTTTGATCCGGCAGCTGTGAAAATGCCCCCCACTATCCGGGAGTTGACCGGAGGGAGGGGGATCGATGTGGCGGTCGAGGCCGTCGGGATCGAGGCGACGCTGAAGGATTGTCTCGCCTCAACGCGGCACGGGGGGACCGTCATCGTCCAGGGGATATTTACGGACCGCGCCCTGATTCACATGCTCGGGTTTGTGACGCGGGAGATAACAATGATCGGCGCCAATTCAGCCAATCCGGTCCGCTCCCTCGAATGGATGCTGACGAAGGGGATCAGACCCGAGGCGATCGTGACAAGCACCGTCTCTCTTGACCGAATCGTCGAGGGGGGATTCGAGATGCTGGCGAATCACAAGGATGAGGAGATAAAGATCCTCGTCGAACCCTGATCAGGATACGATCTTCAGGATCTTCGGTTCTTCCCGCGGGAGCGGCTCCGGTATCGAAGCTGGGTATCCGATGATAATGGGAGCGACGATCCGGCACACGTCAGACAGGCCGATCTCTCTCCTGATTTCGGGGTCATCAATATGTGCCCCCAGGCCGATCCAGCAGGTTCCCAACCCCCGCTGGGCGGCGGAAAACATCATGTAGGATGCCAGCAGGGCGCAGTCAACATCCAGTGATCCTGTCTCGGCGTGGCCGGCGATATAGACCAGGCAGGGGGCGTTGTAGAAGATGTTGAAGCCGGTGTTCTGGAGCGCCTCCTTGTATCCGCTGAGCGGAATCTCCGGGTTTGCCTCAATCCTCGCGAGGAGGGAGCGCTTGCACTCATCCGAGAGCCTCTTCATGACGTCCCGGTTGGTGATGATGATGAAGTACCAGGGCTGTCCGTGACTGGCGCTGGGGGCGAGGGTGCTCTCCCGTATGATTTCCTGTATCAGGGGGAGCGAAATCTCCCGCTCTTCGAAATCCCTGATCGACCGACGTTTCTTTAGAAGCTCTTCAAAACTGTTCATGGCAGAATCTCCTCACTGTCCGGTGTTGTGTCAATCAAGAACTGTCATCTCAATCATTATCTTGTCATTTCGAATCCCGATTTATCGGGATGAGAAATCTCTGCAATGGAATACTTTAAAGAGACAAGATTTCTCGTCGCCGACGCTCCCCGAAATGACAAAATTCAATTCAAAGGGTTCATACTTGCGGCCAGCCTTTGGGGAGCGCCTCGGTCAAGAGGTGGGAGACCCGCTCGCCGGTAAGGCACGCGTGCGCCCGGGCATCAAAGGTGAGCCACAACCCCTTCGTTTCACGGGCCAGCGCGGCATAGCAGGCGTCATACCCGGTGAGGCCCTTCTTCACAAATCCTGATGCCCGCGTGGCAAGTTTTTCCGTCATGGGGTAGCGGAGAATGCCGCCGTTCAGAATCGGTATGACTCCTCTGATAAAGGCGTCCCGTCCGGAGGGATGAATCCTTGATAATACGGAAAAGACCTCGAAAGAAAATAATTCCGGAACGGCGAACAGCTCGGGGGCACTGACGACGCATCGCAGGACTTCATCGGCATTGGGATGCTTCTCGTCTTCGATAAACCATCGAAGCGCCACCGATGCGTCGATTACCCAGACCATTAGTCGTATCCCCTCAGTTCCCGCAAAAGGGTCAGGCTGTCCTTCGTGCCGCACGCCTTTTTCTTCAGGCCTGCGATCGCATCGAGAAGCTTCTGTTTCTGTTCGTCGGCATGAAAGTCAAGGAACCGCGTCTTGAATTGTTCCGGTGTGATTAGCACTGCACGGATAGCCCGGCCCTTGCTGATCAGGATCGGCTCTCCTGTCTTATCCAGGAGGTCAAGCACTTCTCCGAGATTGTTTCTGATCTTCAAGGCATTGACTGTCTTCATGGCAGCTCCTCTTACTCGTGTCTTACCGGAATTATAGAGACAGCAAGTGTAGATGTCAAGTGTAGAGTTAGGTATACATATATCGGGGCAAGAAGAGACTGATTTCGGTTACTCTGTCAGGTGGTGGATGCCGGGGAGCATGATCTTCTCGAGGGAAGCGCGCTGTTTTTCAAATTCTTCACTGTTTTCAGCGGGGGGACAGGGAATCGGGTCGCCGTACCGGATGGTTACCCTGGCAAAGGGTTTGGGGACCATGAACCGGTCCCAGCTATTAAAATACCAGGCCTTGTCGGCGCTTGTATACAAGGGCACGATGACCGCGCCGGAGGCGGATGCCAGACGGATTACCCCGGGTTTTATGACCCCCATCGGTCCCGTGGGGCCGTCGAGGATGTGCACGGCGAGCCCGGTTTCTTGCAATCTTTCGACCATTTCGGCCAATGCCTCGCGCCCCCCCCTCGAAGAAGAGCCCCGTATGGGATGTAACCCCATTCGTCTGCCGATTCCCTCAACGAAATCGCCATCGGAGCTCTTGCTGATCATGACGCTCCCCCTGTACGCCTTATACTTTTTGAAATATCGGAGAATGGAAAAGAATTGCTGGTGCCAGCAGCCGAGGACGACCTTCCCCCCTCCCTTGATATAATCCATCCATGTCTGTTCGTTTTCGACGGTAAGGCGAAAGGTGAAAGAATAGAGACAGACAAATTGGTACAGAAACGCGACGAACGGGTTCGATGTGATGATGGCGAATTTCATCTTCTTGGTCATAGGCATAGGGTGACAACCTCACGCAAAACCTCCCGGCGGTGAAGCCTGCGGGAGGTCGTTTTCAAGAGAGCACCGTATGTGCATGAGTTTGGAAAGTCAAGGATATTAATGCACGCATGGATGCTCCCTCTCCCTCGATGGGAGAGGGTTGGGGTAAGGGTAAATGTGACTCCATTTCATACGCTTACGCCCCCTCCTGCCTCCCCCAGCAGGTGGGGGAAGATAAGAGGAAACAAGTTATTATAGCCCTCCCGCCAGGGGAGGGGGAATCTGATTTTTCACGAACGCATCAACGAAAGATTGGCGGCAGAAGCTGCAGGTAATCCTGCCCGGTTATTGCGCCGGCGCAGATAAATCCTGAATGGGCGGCCGCTTCGACTCCCCCCTCATTGATACGTTTCCCATACGTATCACCGGCAAGATAGAGTCCTTCAACCGTGGGACAGGTCACATCGACCCATTCATCTTCCGGATGCCTCCACAGGATACAGGTGTCTCCCACGGTAAACAGTATCCATTCAAGCGATTCCCGCCACCCCGGAAAGGCATGTTCCGAGAATTTCAACATCCGGTCAATGACAATATCCACCTTCTTTTTATCGTGTGCCTCTTCAGCCAGAATGCTGCTTGCCATGCCGGCCAGGTGTTTGCCTTCCGGGGCCGTCGTCGGGGCCATCGCGGAAAGTGCCACGATATCGAGGGGGACATCACCCCTGAACAGCCCCTCGCTCTCGGGGATCAGCGTGGAGGTATGGTAGAACGTCCTGGGGTCGATCCCGAGTCCACAGAGCTCGTGCAGGGGCCGTTTCAGCCCGAACTGGCTCGCCACCATGGATGTGTGAATGATATTCTTTGTCAATCGGACAAATTCCGCGGGGAGCAGGCCTTCCGGTATAAGCTTCAGCAAGTCCTTGGGCGGAGCCGTGCAGACGACTACCGGCGCCTTGATCTCCATGGATTTACCGTCGATCTCGGCGATCACACCGGATACCGCTCCACCCCGGATCATGACTTCTTTGACCGTGGCGTTCGTGACAACATCCCCTCGGGCGTCTTTGACGACTGTCGAAAACCCTTCGGTGATAAACCGGTGGCCCGGAGCCCCTGCAAAGGCCCAGGATCCATTGAGAAGATGGACTCCCGTCTCCTGTACCTGCAAAAAGACCTTGATATTCTCACCGGCGGAGTTCAGTGCCGGGTCATTGATAATCGTCTGAAAGGTGCCCATGGCATAGTGGAATTCCCGGGCAGGTTCACTCTGAGTAATACCCTCTACCCAATCTTTCAAGGTGACATGGTCCAGTTTTTCGGCGTTTTCTATTGTGCCGACCTTGAGTTTATGCATATGGACCTTCGCCATCTCGGCGTAATCTTCATCACTCATCCAGGCGTATTTGGATTTCCTTCCCTGAAGAGATTGCCTTCCCAGGACGGAAGGCTTCCCATCGTGGTCATACCAGACAAAACCGACATTGGGATAAAAGACTGAGGCCTTGTTGAACAGGGCCAACGCCTGGCTGACGCGGCCACGATTGGTATACCAGGAACCCCGGCCGCCCGCTTCCAGGGTGTAGCCGTGGAGCATCTTCTTCTCAATCATCACTGGCAGGTCGGGCTCCGAACGGTCGCTTACCCAGGAATGGGCGGAGGTCGCCAGGGTTTTGCGGAATTCGTCGGCATCGACGATCCCTTCACCCCTGAATGAGGTGGCCCGTCCGCCAATCTGAGAAGAGGCCTCAAGGATAAGGACCCTCTTATGGGCCATCTTGGACAGGATGGCCCCAACGACCGAACCGGCTATGCCGCACCCGACAATGACAACATCGTACTCTTTCGCTACGGTCACAGACATGTCACCTCCTTTTCGTTTTCGACGGCAAGGTAAACGGTGAAAGGAGAGACCGGTACGAAAACGGGGCCTTCTACCCCCTTTCGCCCAGTTCCTTCCAGATGGTTTTCTGCGCGTAGGCGAGGGCCTTCTTGATATACTT
>JAUSPK010000040.1 GCA_030655735.1 Syntrophales bacterium
AGGCCCACGAACGCCGAGGTTTCGAGGAAGGTCACGAGGAAGAGGGCGTAATACCCTCCGGGGTGCAGGTGAGAAACAAAAAAATTGGCTAGCGTTGTCTCCATGTCTGTATACCTTTCTTCCCGGAGCTATACGATTGTCAGGCTACTCGCCGGGGGCGGGGCTTTCTCAGATGCACCGGTTCGGCCTGTTTTTTAATCATCTTCAGGTTCAGCATCTC
Source organism: Syntrophales bacterium (assembly GCA_030655735.1). Classification (GTDB taxonomy): domain Bacteria; phylum Desulfobacterota; class Syntrophia; order Syntrophales; family UBA2210; genus UBA6078. The sequence goes on from JAUSPK010000040.1 coordinate 221, forward strand.
GACGCAGATCGAGAACATCACGGCAAAGTAGATGTAGCCCTTGGGGATGTGAAAGCCCATGCCTTCCGCCACGAGGGTCACGCCTATCAGGATGAGAAAGCTCAGGGCGAGCATCTTTATGGTCGGGTGGGTATCGACAAAAGCGCCTATCGGCCCCGCGGCGAACATCATGACCCCGACGGCGATGACAATCGCGAGGATCATGATGTGGACATGCTGGGCAAGACCCACGGCGGTGATCACCGAGTCGAGGGAAAAGATGACGTCGAGCACCATGATCTCCATAAGGACGCCGAAGAAACTCTTCGCCGCGTGGCCTCCGGCGCGCAGCCCCTCTTCACTTTCAAGACTGTCATGAATCGCAAGCGTACTCTTGACAAACAGGAAGATACCGCCCCCTATCAGGATGAAATCGCGTCCCGAAAACTCATGCCCCAAAAGGGTGATCAGCGGCGTGGTCAGGGTCATGATCCACACGAGGGAGAGGAGAAGCGCGATCCGGCTTATCATCGCCAGGGCGAGACCGATTATCCGCGCCTTCTGCCTCCGCTGTTCAGGCAGACGACTCACCATGACGGAGATAAAGATGATGTTGTCGATACCCAGCACGATCTCCAACGCCGTCAGGGTTGCGAGCGCAACCCACGCCTGAGGTTCAAATACCCATTCCATGGTATGCTCCTGTGGTTAATTCTATTTCAATATCCCTTTTTTTCTGAGGGCATGCACAACAAGAAAGGTGTCCCATTCGCGCTGCGCACGGCCCCAGGTTCCGTCGGTATGCTGAGTCTCGGCAAGGTACTCGAAGGCCCGGCGCACCTGCCTTTCGGCCGCCTCCGAATCGAGGTGGGCCAGGGCGTTGACCGTCTGGTACAAGGGGACGGCCTTCCCCCACCGTCCCGACTCCTCCTGGACCCGGGACAATCTTGTGACAAGCCTCTTCGTGGCGGCATCGCGGGAATAGACGGGATGCACGACAAGGGCCCGCAGGATATTGTTTGCCGAGGACCAGCCGGGGGGGTGACGTCCTTTGGTGAGGACCCGGAGGGACAGCCATTCATACATGCCGAGAACGCTGGTATCATGCGCCCGTCCGAAGGCGTTGGCCAGGAAGAGGGTCGCCCCCATGACAAAGAGATGAAAGTCCCCCGGGGTAAAGGGGAGCGAATGGATCCTTCCGCTGCCCAGATCCTCGCCCGGGATGGATTGACCCTTTGTCACGCACAGCGCCCTTGCGACAAGCCAGTCCAGGGCAGCATCGATGGGTTGATTCGGTTCCCGGATCGTCAGATGGAGGCCGAAGAGGCGTCGTACCGTTTCGACGATGGAACCCTGCCAGGAGCCGCCCGGGGATTGCCCCGCGAGAAGCGCCTGCGCGACTCTCTGAAAGTCTAGCTTCCACTGGGGTGTCTGTTCCTGATCCAGCCATTTCTTCCGGGCGTAGATTCCGACAGGCGAGGGGTTGTATGCAAATATTGCATAGGGATTATAACGGATTTTCATCATACCCGCACCTCCTTCCCTGCCATGTAACCATTCGTCTGTTACGACTACATTCCTTTAACGCATTATCAGAAACGTTCTTTCTCTGTATTCTACAGCGCGTATTGTTCGATGGCGGCTCGCATGGTCTCGAGCTCTCCCTCACTCAGCGTGACATCACCGGCGGCGGCATTTTCCCGCGCCTGCTCTTCCGATCGGGCACCCACCAGCGCGTGCGTACATCCGGACTGCGAAAGGGTCCAGGCAATCACCAACTGGGGGAGAGAAACCCCTTTATCCCCCGCAATCGGTTCGAACAGATCCAGCATGGCCCGTATCTTCTCTCGATTTTCAGGGCTGAACCGGGTGTTAAAGTTTCTCTGATCTCCGTTTCCGAACGTGCGTTCCGGCCCGACCTTACCGGTTAGGAGTCCCTGTCCCAGCGGTGAATAGGCAAGGAAACCTAGACCCCGTTGGGCGCAGGCTGGCAGATTCGCCTCCTCGTGCTTCCGGTCGAGCATGGAAAAGAGCTCCTGGTCCGTATCGAGTTGCCCCACGGCCTGATATTCGTCCATGTGCGCCGGTGTCGCGTTGGAACAACCAATAGCCCTGATCTTCCCCTCATCCTTCAGCTTCAGCAGTTCGGCCATGGTGTCGGATATGGGCGTTGAGGGATCCTGCCAATGCGTCTGGAGAAGATCGATATGGTCGGTGTGGAGTCTCCTGAGACTTTGCTCCACCTCGTAGCGGATTGTATCCGGGGCAAGGCACTGATACACCTTGATCGTTCCCTTTTTGGTGAGGTGGTTTTCGTCGGAGGTAAAGAAGAGATTGCCGCGGGCCTCATGCCAGATCATCCCGCACTTTGTCGCGAGGACGACCCTGTCGCGTCTGTCGCGGACGGCCTCACCGACGAGCTCCTCCGAAACGCCGAATCCGTATACAGGCGCCGTATCGATGAGGGTAACCCCCTCATCAATGGCGGTGTGGATCGCCTTGATCGCGTCCGCCCTTTCTACGCCCCCCCACATCCATCCGCCGATCGCCCAGGTGCCGATACCAACTACCGAGGCCTGGATGCCCGAGGGTCCCAATTCCCTGAATTTCATACCGCCACCCCCCCCTTTTTGCTTTTGCCCCCAAAGCGCTCCTCAACGGGTACAAGGATAATCCCCCTCAGCCCACGTATGCAGCCTCACCTGCGGCTCGCACGATCTCCCCGTAATAGATACGGTGATAATCCTTCTGTGGATAGTTCTCTTCTATAGCGCCGCTCAGGAAGTTCTCCGGATTCATATCCTGCCAGTAGGTCTTCCGGCACTCCAGAATCAGTTCCGCCTCCTTGTAGGCGGGAGCCTCCACCACCTTCGATTTCACAACGGTCAATCTCGACTCGGCGACCTTGTCGGAGTCCCTCCCCGACTTCGTTCCCAGAACCATCAGCGCCTCTTTGCAGCTTTCGGGAAAGGCGCAGAGGGTAAAGGTTGGATATTTTTCCATGTACTGGAGGGTATGGCGGCCGGGCCTGACCACCACCTGGACGAAGGGCCTGCCCCACATGCCGCCTATGGAACCCCATCCCACCGTCATGGAATTGAAATCTTCAAAGGTCCCGGATGTCAGCACGAGCCACTGTTTCAACCATATGCCCGCGCTCCTCAACTGCAATTTACCTGCATCGATCTCTTTCACGTATCTCCCCTCTCTTTATCTTTGATAACAGCTACGCTCCCGACGCTGTCTGTCTCTATATCTGTGGCATAATACAAAAGTATCTACACCGAATCAAGGATTGTGTCTATCGAACATTGTTGATAGTATTGCGCCATTCCGCAAGTGAAACTTCGTCAGCATAACAGGGAAAAGGAGGCAGCATGAAGGAACATTTTTATTCCAAAGACAGTCTCGCAAGCATCGGAAAACTCTTTGAGCTGAAACCCGAGGTCGCCGCATCGTTTGTAACGTTTGACCAGAAGGTTTTCGCAAAAGGGGTGCTGAGCGAAAAGACCAAAGAGCTGATCGCCATCGGCGCGGCCCACGTTACCAGATGCCCTTACTGTATCGAGGCCCATGTCAACCGCGCGAAGGCGGTGGGGGCATCGGACGAAGAAATCGCAGAGGCCGTCTTTGTCGGGATAGCAATGAACGCCGGCGCCGCCTTTGCTCATTCGTGCTTCGCAATGGAGTGCCTCAAGGAATAATGGGCATGTCCCGGAACTTCGGGCGTTATGATTGCGCTGCCTTCCGGGCCTGCCGCTCCCGCTCATCGAGGATAATCTGTGTGGCCATCCGCGCCGTCTCCCCCACCAGCGTTGAGCATTTCTCGGGGAGACCGGCCTTGAAGGCAGCCTTCATCTCCTCGGGATCGTATAGATTGTAGAACCGCCCTATCGTCTTTTCCTGTATATTTGCACACCGGCAGGTGCCGTATTTTTCGACAAACTGGTCGTGCAGCTTCTTGGACAGGATGCAGGCATGGAGCTGTTTCATCATGTCGCCGAACTCTTCCCGCGACCTGCCGAAGAAATAGCTGATCGCCATCGCCCCCCCAGACAGGGCCCCGCAATGCCCGTCACCGGTGAGTCCGACACCGTCGGCAAGTCCCGTGGCGGCCCTGAACACCCCCTCATCTTCAACGCCAAGGGCCTCGAAGATACCGGCTATCGTACACTGTCCGCATCCGCCGCTTCTCAGTTCATGCTGTTTCGCCTTGTGAAATGCCGCGTCCAGGATCTTGTCCTTCGTCTCACTCATAGGGATAGCCCCTCCTTTGGAGTTTTTACTGTCGTCTCACCTTAGGAAATACGGGGCGAAAGGTCAACCGAATAAACGGGGATGACCCGCCTCTTATACGAGATACCGTATTCCGGTCACCCCGAAATAGATCCCGAAGAAGATGAGCAGGACGGCGCAGGCGCCGATAATGCCCCGATAGGTCCGGTCGCTGATATACCTCTTCCCCCGTGAAACGAAAAGTGAGACGGCGCTGTACCACACCAGATCCGACAGGATGTGCCCGGTAAAAAAGACCGCCACACCGATGAATCCGAATTGCATCGAAACAATGACATAGCCCAGGCCTATGGTCGCCCACCAGATGATCCAGTACGGATTCGCCAGGCTCGTCAGGATACCCGCCGTTACCGGGCCGCCCCAGGCGCTTTTCCCGCTTGAAAGGTCAAGTCTGAGGTGCCGTATCCCCCTGAGCATGTCGAATGACATCCAGAGCAGAACCGCGCCCCCCGTTATTCCGACAATCCCCAGCAATCCGGGTTTTTTGATCAGATCCGCAAAACCCAGGACAAGGAACAGAAGCAATGTTATCTCAAGAATGGCGTGGCCCAGGACGATCAGCGGCCCGGCCCAGAAGCCCCTCCGGGTGGTTTCACTTATGGCTATGGTCAGCACCGGTCCGGGCATCAGCGCCCCAGACAGGCCAATGATAAAAGAGGATATAAATATGGCTGCCAGTTTTTCCACTCTTGGGTTTCCCTCTCATATAAACCGCTCGCCCGTGGGGGCGAGCGGCGCCGCGAGCTCCACTCCGGGATATTTTTGTGTCGACTTAACAGGGTGAATTATGTAGTATCATTCCCCCTTAGAGGATGCCAGACAAAATGAACGAAACACCCGCACAGATCCGCATTTTTGGAGCTGTTGTCATATCCGCCCTGCTCCTGTGGGCATACGGACCGGCAGGGCCTGGCCTCCTGCAGGCTGCGGCGTTGGAAGATGGCCGCGTGAGGCTGCTCGAAGACGGGGATTATTTCCCGGCATTCATGAAGGCGGTCGACGGGGCGAAGCGTGAGATTGTCCTGTCGTTCTTTCTGTTCAAGACAAACGGGGACCGCACAAGTTATACGGACAGGCTCCTCGCCGGGCTCGTCCGCGCTGCCAAACGGGGGGTGCGGATAAGGATTGTCCTTGAGAGAGGGAAGGACGCGAAGGATTCCCAGATTGATACGAGCAACAGGGAGACGGCTGCGAGGCTGAGACAAGAGGGAATCGACGTGGCCTTTGATTCTCCGGGGACCACCACCCATACGAAGGTGGCGGTGATAGACGGACGGTATATATTCCTCGGAAGTCACAACCTGACAAATTCCGCGCTCAAGTATAATCATGAACTGTCCGTCTGTATTGATTCCCCGCCACTGGCGGGGGAAACCCTGAGATATATCGACTCTCTGCATAAATGAGAACCATATGAAACGATCACACAAGATAGGGTGCATACTCTTCGCGGCGCTTGTACTGCTTGCCGCCGGATGCGCGAGGATTCCCGTGAGGGAAGTCCCTCGGCCCATTACCGAAGGTATGCAGGAGGGGGCAATCCGGACATTCAACAACGCCGAGGGGGAGTTCAAAGAGGGACGACTTGACAGGGCGATGGCGCTCTACGGAGACCTAATCGGGCGGTTTCCGTCAGGAAAGGTGGCATTTGCCTCTCACCTGAGAAGGGGAGAGATATTCGTCGCCCGCGGGCAGTACGCCCGGGCCATCAGAGAACTGGATCTCCTCCCCGGCGGATTTGAGGAAGATCCCCTGTATGCCGAGGCCCGTTACAATCTGGCACGTTCCCATTTCGGGCTGGGTGCGTACAGGACCTCGGAAGACATCATCGAAGGGCTCCTCCGGAAAAGGATCCCTCCTTATCTCAAGCCACAGATAGAGTCACTGACGGGCGACATCCTCGCGCAGGCGGGGAGGAGTGAGGAGGCGCTCAACTGGTACCTGAAATCTCTCAAGAGCGGGCCCGAGAAACAACTTGAAGTGTCCGTAAAAAAGAAGGCCGAGGCGATTATCATCACGGTCCTGTCCCTTGACCAGCTGGAGGAGACAGAGAAGAATTACCGGTGGGGATATCCCTCGGGGTATCTTCTCTATGGCCTCGCCAAGGCATCCTACCGTGCGAGGAATTTTGGCAAGGCACAGGAATACCTGGACCGGTTTCTCCTGGACAGGAAACATCCTCTGTTCGAGGAGGGGGAGGCCCTGGTCAGGAGGATAGCCGCCGCGAAACTGGTAAACCGCAATGCGATCGGGTGTGTTCTTCCCCTCACCGGAAGATATGCCTACTATGGCAACCGGGTACTTGATGCCATTATTCTCGCCTCCGGGGTGTTCGATCCGGGGCAGAACAGCCCCATAGAACTCTTCATAGAAGACTCGAAGGGTGATCCCGCCACGGCCCGGGAAGCGGTCAGAAGGCTGGCCAAGGAGCATCATGTGATTGGTATCGTAGGCCCCCTTGGGAGCTCGGTTTCCCTGGAGGCGGCCGGAGAGGCCCAACAGCTGGGCGTCCCCATCATAACCCTGACCCAGAGAACAGATATCACTGAGACAGGGGAGTATGTCTTTCGAGACTTCCTTACCGGGAGTGCGCAGGCCCGCGCACTCGTTTCCTATGCCATCCATAACCTCGGCATAAAGAATTTTGCCATCCTGCACCCAGGCGACCACTACGGAACGGAGATGATGCACCTTTTCTGGGATGAGGTGCTCGAGCAGGGGGGGCATATTCGGGGAGTGGAGACATACACCTCCGAGCAGACCGACTTCGGCAAGGAGATCAGGTCGCTGACCGGACTGAACTTTCCTGAAGAAGGGAAGGAGTCAGAGGAGAACCCGAAACCGGTCGTGGACTTTGACGCACTTTTTATCCCTGACTCCTATTCCGTTGTCAGTATGATAGCCCCGCAGCTGGTCTTCTACGACGTCATCGGCGTGCAGCTCCTGGGAACAAATATCTGGAATTCTCCGGAACTTCTGAAAAAGGACAGCGAATACCTCGAAGGAGCGGTCTTTACGGACTGCTTTTTTCTGAACAGCACCAGCCCCGAGGTCAGGTCCTTTATCAATCGTTTCTACGTCGCATGGGGGAGGGAGCCTGGGAACGTGGAGGCACTTGCGTACGACGCAACAGACATAATGGTGAAGCTGATAGCGGGAGGCGATATAGAGATCCAAGAGGATCTAAGGGACGGTATCTCCCGGATCGAGAACTATCCAGGCATAACGGGGACAACCTCGTTTTCTAAAGGACGAGACGCACAAAAACTCCTCCACATACTCATGGTGGTTGACAACGAGATTGTTCAGGTGCATTAGTGCCAACGATACTCTGTCATTTCGGGGGAGTATTCACGACTGAGCGATAGTCCCCGCCAGGGGGGAATCTTAGATTTCACCCTAAAGGGTACTATAGCTCCCTGCGGTCGAAATGACATTTCATGATTGACATGATATCAGGTTGGTTCCGCACCCGTCGGGATGAGGCACATGAAGCGAAATGTGCCTTCGCCCCTGTTTGTCAGGCAGTGTTCCTCACCGGGGGGTATAAAGACCGTATCCCCCTCCCCCACAGGGGTTTCAACCCCTTCGCTGTTTCTGGCTACGGCCTGTCCCTTCAGGACGAATATCTCGTGCTCCCAGGGATGCTCGTGCAGGGGGCTGGACATCTCCGGCTCCAGGTCAAAGATCCTCATGATGAAATTGGGCGCACCTTCCCTCTCGCCTATGACGACCCTTTTTTTGACGCCCTTCATTATTTCAACAGCTTCCACGTCTTCATAATGCTTGATGATCATCAATTCTTACCTTTCTCAACACATCGTATTCGAGCCCGGCAGTCCGTCTATGCCACAGAGGCCGGCCTGACATCGTTTTTACGCCTTGAGAGAACCCCTTTGTGCTTCACTGCCGATTTGATCATGCCGACAATCTGTTCCGTCTCCAAAAATTCCGTGTTTATGACGAGATCGTAATAGGCGGGATCTTCTATATCCACCTTGAAATTCTTCTTCACCGAATCCCTGCGCTCGGCGTCTTTCAGGAGAACCTGCTGCCTTGCCTCCTCTTCGGTTATACCAGACTCCCGCATCATGTTTTGCACCCTCACATCAATGGGCGCAATAAACCGTACCCTCAGGGTCTTTTCCGGGGGAAGAATCAGATTGGCGCCCCTCCCGATAATAAGGGCACCCCCCTGCTCTCCTATGGCGGCCACCACCTTTGTCAGGTGGCGCACATACTGGTCCGCCCGGAGAAAACGCGTCGTCTTGAGGTATAATATCCAGTTGTCGAGTGTGCTGCGTGTCTTTTCATCCAGATACGAGACAACCTTGTCGCTCATCCTGACGCTCTTTGCCACCTCGTGTATGATCTTGCCGTCTATGACATCAAGCTTGAGCTCCTGTGAGATTCGCAGGATCAGCTCATTGACGATACTCCCCGTTTCTCTTGCGATGGTTACGACAGGCGGGGCGGCTTCGTCTTTGCCCTTTCTTCTCTCTTTCGAGATTTCCCACTTCTTCACCTGCTCTTCGATAAAGCGGTCAAGGTCTGGACTCATGGCTTCCCTCCTCGGCGGTTGAATGTGAACCCCAAAAAACACTCCCTTTAGTATCACTGTGGGGCAAATGTATTACACTACCCGAGGGCCTGTCAATACTTTTTCAGTTTTCTGAAGCTGCGCCACAGCGCAAGGAGACGCACGGCAACCATCGCCAGCACCAGGCGCGGGATCCACAGCCAGAACAGGCCGATACCGAAGGGAAGAAAGAGGGCGGGGTCTTCAATCATGGCATGGTTGATCCCGATGGAGAGGTGAAGGCTCTCCAGTTCTTCATCCGTGAGGTCTCCCTTCCCCGCCTCCTCGACAATAACCGCCCCGCCATAGGCAAGACCGAATAGAGCGGCGGCGATCCACAGGATGGCAACCCTCTCGCTCAGCCCCATAACCCTCAGGACGGGGGAAAGAAACCTGACGATATGATCTATCAATCCGAATACCTTGAGTATCTCCAGGACCGTCAGTACGCACAGTATGATGAAAAATATCGTGACGGCCAGCCCCCCCATCACCTGTCCCCACTGGATGACCATCTCCCCAAACGCCTGACTTGAGTGAAGGACGGCCGCCGCCGCAGTGTCGGCGGTGCCCGGTCCGGTCGCATCTACAAAGGGCGCTATTATAAGGACGGTAATAACGGCACAGGTGATTCGAAAGAGTGTGGCCTTGAGGATACCCATCCCCGACTTTCCCTGAACGATGCCCTCCTGGATCAAGTTGTGGGCTATGAGGAGAAAGACGGCTATCAGGGTCATCTCCCCGATATTCAGGGGAAGAACCGCCATGGCGGCAATCCCGCCATATATGCCGGTCAGTAGCCCTATCAGCAGCGGGAGTGCGGCAACGTCGGGGAGACTCAGAAATCCCATGACCGGTCGGATCACAAAGTCGATGCGCTCCATCCACCCGCTCCACGCGAGAAGCGCGGTCAGAAAGGAGACGGGAACGATGATCTTCATCATCCAGACAAACCCCCGCCACCCCTTGCCGATTCCCACGGTAAGGCCTAGCCTGAGCGTTTCGCCGTGTGTCTGATCGTTCATTAAACAAAGTCCTGCCGGCAACCAACGGATAGATGTGGGGGAAAATCAATCAAAGATGATGGTCTTTGAGCCGTACACCAGTATCCGGTGTTCAAGATGGAGTCGGACCGCCTTCGAGAGGACCGTCCTCTCCAAGTCCTTCCCCTTGAGTTTCATAGTTTCCACCGAATCCTTGTGCGTGATCTGTATGACATCCTGTGCGATGATCGGCCCCTCGTCCAGTTTCTCCGTAACATAGTGACTGGTGGCACCGATGACCTTCACCCCCCTGTCATACGCCTGTTGGTAGGGACTCCCCCCCGCGAAGGCGGGGAGAAATGAATGGTGTATGTTGATGATCCTCCCGGGATACCGGGCGACAACGTCATCACTCAGTATCTGCATGTAACGGGCCAGAACGATCAGATCGATCCCTTCCTTCTCCAATTCGGCAATCTCTTTTCCCTCCTGCTCTCTCCTGTTTTCCGACGTGATCGGATAATGCCGGTAGGGAAGGCCGAAGAGATCGGCCAGCGGCTCCATATCGGGGTGATTGCTGATCACCAGGGGTATCTGTGCCCTGAACTCCCCCATCCGGTGCCTCAGGATAAGGTCATGGAAGCAGTAGACATGCCGGGAGACGAAGATCGCCATCTTCGGCATATAATCGGAAAAGTGAATCGTCCATTTCATCCCGAACCTTTTCACAAGGGGGGCGATCGCGTCCTCCAACTCGTTCCGGGGAATGGCAAACCCCTCCATTTCCCACTCCACCCTCATGAACAGCATATTCTCTGGTTCAATCGAATACTGGTCCGCGTCCAGTATATTGCCGTTATGCTGAGCGATAAAACCGGATACCGCAGCCACAATCCCCTTCTGATCGGGGCAGGACAGCAGCAGTATGGCCGTTGTTCTTTCCATCGGGTATAATCCTTTCCTGAAAGATTTTGTCCATATATGAAATCGGGCCTGCAAGTCAAGAAAGGTTTGCCAAAAGCGGGGGGTGTGATATAACGTCCCACAATTGACTGCCACTATGGCATATGAACGGGAGATACGGATGAATCTGGTGGAAGAGACAGCCCTGCCCAACGGCCTGGTTATGCAGGTGTGGGACGGATCGCGCACCATCGCCGCCGACACGACGAAGGTTGAATTGCGCATAACGATACCGGTTACGGTCACGAAAGAACAGTTCGGCGAGCCTGGAGATTTCCAGCGGGTCGTCGAGGTGTTCGGTTCGGAGATATTGTACGAACGCACAAAGGAGAGGGCCTTTGTCAACTCGCCCGCCAGCGGAAAGGTTTTTGACAAACTGCTGGAGGACTTCAGGAGAGACTCACTCCCCTACCTGTCGAGGGCCGACTTTCCCGCATGTTTTGTTCAATCGAAGCTTCGCGATATACTCCAGAACCCCTACAAGTATCGTGACATCCCGCGAAAAAGGGATTCCTGAAAATAAAAACTTGACGGAGCAATACCATGAAGAGAAAGGTTTCTGTAATCGGAGCCGGTTTTGTGGGCACGATGACCGCCCAGAGAATCGTTGAGAAAAATCTGGCCGATGTCGTCCTGATCGATATCGTCGAGGGTCTCCCGCAGGGAAAGGCCCTCGACATCATGCAGTCGGCGCCGATTGAGGGGTTCGTCAGCAGGATAACCGGATCGAACGACTTTGCCGATGCCGCGCATTCGGATATCGCGGTCTTTACCGCTGGCTTCCCCCGGACCCCGGGAATGAGCCGGGACGAGTTGGCCCTGAAGAACGGAGGGATCGTACAGTCCGTCGTGAAAGAGATCGCACGGCACGCCCCCGACTGCATCATCATCATGGTGACAAACCCCCTCGATGTGATGACACACCTCGCCTGGAGGACATCGGGGTTCCCAGCCCGGCGGGTCATGGGGATGGGGGGGGTGCTCGATACGGCACGGTACAGGGCCTTTTTGGCCGAAGAACTCGATGTGCCGGCAAGCGATATAGAGGCCATCGTGCTGGGAAGCCACGGGGACACCATGGTACCGGCAAACATCCATACCACCTCAAAGGGTATCCCCGTCAGCCAACTCATGGAAAAGGAAAAGCTCGACTCCATTATAGAGCGAACAAAGAAAGGCGGGGCCGAGATCGTCGGTCTGCTCAAGTCCGGCAGTGCCTGGCATGCCCCTTCATCCTCCGCGGTCGCCATGGTGGAGGCGATACTCAACGACAGCAAGAGGCTTCTGCCCGCTTCGGCATACCTGACGGGGCAGTACAACATCGAGGACATCTACATCGGCGTCCCAGTCAAGCTTGGCGGGGCCGGAATCGAAGAGATACGCGAGATAGCCCTTTCGGATGAGGAGTTGAAAGGCCTGCGACAATCGGCGGAAGCGGTCCGGGAAACATTGAAGAAGATTTAAAGATGACCTATTCACGCATTGAAGAAATTCTCCCCCTTGTCCAGAAACCGGGCAGGTATATCGGGGGGGAGATCAATTCCATACGGAAGGACCGGGGTGCCTGCCGGCTGACCTTTGCCCTTGCCTTTCCCGACACCTATGAAATAGGCATGTCGCATCTCGGCCTGCAGATCCTCTACTCCATCCTGAATGATGACCCACAAATAGCTGCCGAGAGGGTTTTCGCCCCCTGGCCGGATATGGAGACCCTGATGAGGGACAGCGGCATCCCCCTCGCCTCTCTCGAATCGGGGACCCCCCTGTCCGAATTCGATATCGTGGGGTTTTCGCTGCAGTATGAGCTTTCCTACACGAACGTCCTGAACATGCTGGATCTGGGAGGCATCCCAATATACGCCGCAGATCGAGGGGAGGATGTACCTATCATCATCGCGGGCGGCCCCTGTGTCTTCAACCCCACACCGATGGCGGCATTCTTCGACGCGTTTGCCATAGGAGAGGGGGAAGAGGTGATCGGGGAGATCTCACGCGCGGTGATCAACGGGAAGGAAAGGGGGGCTGCACGCTCCGATCTTTTGGCCCTCCTGGCGGAGATCGATGGGGTCTGGGTCCCAGCCCTGCACGGCGGGGGAAAAAAGATAAAGAAACGGGCGGTAGCCGATCTGGAGAAGTGGCGCGGTCCGTCGAGACCGATCGTACCCATCGTCGGGACCGTCCATGACCGGATAACGCTGGAGGTTGCCCGGGGCTGCACCCGGGGATGCCGCTTCTGTCAGGCGGGGATGGTATGGAGACCCGTCAGAGAGAGGTCACCCGGCTAACTGGAAGAGATGGCGCGCGAGATGCTCTCTTCAACGGGTCATACCGAGGTGTCCCTCCTCTCCCTCAGTTCCGGTGACTATTCCTGTATCGAATACCTCCTGACATCGCTCATGGATCGGCATTACGACAAAC
>JAUSPK010000046.1 GCA_030655735.1 Syntrophales bacterium
TCCTGAAGAGGGGTTGAGTCTCCAGTTCTCTAAAAGTGGAGAATGGTTTCAACGGTCGTTGTCAATGGGTGATGACTGTGGTTTGCACGTCCAGAAGATCGGCGTCCAGTGCCTGGTGGAAAAGGTCTTGAAAAATGTGTCAATCGAGGGCAGAATAGAGGCCGAGGGGGGACTTGAGTGTTGCAGATGCCTGGAGCGATTTGACTTTCCTGTGGAGATTGAATTCAAGTATGTCCTGACACCCGCTGAAGGTCTGGAAGAAGACGAGCTGGAGCTGACCTATGAAGATCTGGAATACGGTCGCTACAACGGTGATGTAATAGATCTGGGCCAGCTTGTAGTCGAACAGATCATACTCCAGGTTCCGATTAAACCCCTTTGCAATGATTCCTGTGGGGGGCTGTGTTCCACCTGCGGGATAAATCTTAATATTCAGAAGTGTAATCACAACACGCAGCAGGAAATCTCCCCATTTGCTGCGTTAAAAAATTTTAAGGTGAAGAAGGAAAGGTAGTATTATTATGGCAAATCCAACCAATAGGCATTCAAGAACAAGAAGAAATATGAGAAGGGCTCACGACGCCCTTACGGCTGTCACAACCTCTGTATGTCCTCAGTGCAGTGAACCAAAGCTGCCCCACCGCGCATGCCCCCATTGCGGTTTCTACAAGGGGCGGGAAGTCATCTCCGTTAAATAGAGCTTCCCAGAGCAGGTGCCCTGAGGACGAAAAGATATGGATAGCATAGGCATAGTTTTCCCTGGTCAGGGCTCACAATACGTAGGGATGGGAAGGGAACTGTACGAAGGGTTCCACGGAGTGAGGGAGGTTTTTGACCAGGCGGGAGAGGCCCTCAATATTGACATTGCCAGGCTTTGCTTTGAAGGGCCGCAGGATGCCCTTGATCTGACGCCGAACACCCAGGCGGCAGTATTAACCGTGGATATCGCCCTCTATCAGGTATTTGAAAGCGTGATAGGAATAGAACCGGCGGTCCTGGCGGGGCACAGCCTGGGAGAATATGCCGCGCTCTGCGCCGCAGGGGCTATCGATTTTACCGATGCCGTCAGACTCGTATATGCGAGGGGGCAATACCAGCAGGAAGCGGTACCCCAGGGCAAAGGCTGTATGGCAGCCATTATTGGTCTCCACCGGGGATCCGTTGAAGAGATATGCCAGACTGCGGACAAGGCCTACGGGGTAGTCGAGATGGCGAATGACAACAGCCCCGGTCAGTCTGTTATCTCCGGCACCACCGCGGCGGTCGAGCAGGCCATGGCGAAGGCAAAGGAAAAGGGGGCCCGAATGGCGGTGAAACTCCCCATAAGCGTTCCCTGCCACTGCAGCCTCCTCGATGAGGCGGCGGGGCGGCTGAAAACATATCTGGACCATGTCGCAATACAAGACTGCGCGGTAGCGGTAATACCGAATTTTGACCCGCAGGCCCTGCATTCAAGAGATACAACCAAAGAACTCCTGGCGCGGCAGTTGAATTCTCCGGTACGGTGGCAGGAAACAATAGAGCGGATGTCCCAGAGAGGGATACGGACGGTAATCGAGATAGGACCCAAAAAGACGCTGACGGGTCTTATAAGAAGGATAGACAGGGATATCAAAACCCTTAATATAGAGGATAAGGTCTCTCTGGAGGAGGCGGCCGGTTTCTTTGATGGTGGCGAAGCGGCATAGATCCGTCATGCATCGAGGAGATGCCGTCTGGGTTTCCGGGCATCGGTAATGAGGGGCACTCTTGAAAAACTCACGGATTCTTCATATGAAAACGCCGGTCGCAAGGCCTCTGGATGGAAAAACAGCGCTGGTAACAGGGGGATCGAGGGGCATCGGAAGGGCTATCGCGGTGGAACTTGCCAGCGCGGGGGCCTTTACCTACATAAACTATGTCCGTAGTGAAGAGGCGGCCCGCGAGACCCTGAAGATTGTGGAAGACCAGGGGGGCAAGGGAAGTCTCCTGAGATTTGACGTATCGGATTTTGATGCCGTTAATGACGCCATACAGGGTATAACGAAAGAAACGGGAAGGATCGACATCCTGATAAATAATGCCGGGGTAACGCTGAGCGGTCTCTTTGTAAGAACAAAACCTGAGGCGTGGAACAGTGTCATGGACGTCAACCTTACCGGGGCTTTCAACTGCTGCCGGGCGGTCGCCCGATATATGATCAAACAGAGGTGGGGGCGCATCGTCAATATGACATCCGTGGTCGCCCTGTCTGGAAACGCCGGGCAGGTCTGTTACTCTGCATCAAAGGCGGGAATTATAGGACTCACAAAGTCCCTGGCACGGGAGCTGGGGTCAAGAAATATCTGTATCAACGCCGTTGCGCCGGGATTTATCGAGACCGATATGACCGGATCGATGGAGGGGAAAAGCAGGGGGGAGGCACTGGACCAGATACCGCTGGGAAGAGCGGGCATGCCGGATGATGTCGCCGGTGTCGTGGGATTCCTGGTTTCCGGGAAGGCCGATTACATCACGGGACAGGTGATGCACATCAACGGCGGACTGTATATGTGACGCAGTCTGAAATTTGAGATACACGAAGGAGGAGTTTGGATGGCAGTTAATATTGATGAAAAAGTAAAAGAAATTATCATTGAACAGCTGGAGATAACGGAGGAGGAATGCGTTCCGGAGGCCGCGTTTATAGACGATCTTGGGGCCGACTCCCTTGACATAGTGGAACTGATTATGGCGATGGAAGACCACTTCGATCTGGAGGTGTCGGATGACGATCTGGCAAAGATACGCACCGTCAAGGATATCACTGATTATATAAAGGAAAGAATGTCATAGTCATGGCGCCGAAACGAAGGGTTGTCATAACGGGACTTGGTATTGTGAGTCCCCTGGGCAATTGCCTGGAAGACACCTGGACGGGAATCTGCTCCGGGATATCCGGTGTGGCAGAGATTACCCGATTCGACACCGCCGGATTCAAAACGAAGATAGCGGGAGAGGTCAAGGGATTTGATCCCCTGGTCTTTGTCGATGTCAAGGAACGCCGCAGACTGGATGACTTCATCATCTATGCCCTTGCCGCCTCGGAGATGGCTGTGCACGATTCCGGTCTGGTGATAGGGGAGGGAAATTCCGAACGGGTGGGGGTTATCCTGGGCTCCGCAATAGGGGGCCTGGCTACCATGGAGAAGGAAGCGGAGACCCTGCGCACCCTGGGACCCGGAAAGATTTCCCCCTTTACCGTTCCGGCGATACTGGCAAATCTGGCTGCGGGACAGGTCTCCATACGGTTCGGTGCCAAGGGCCCTATCAACTGCACTGTGACGGCGTGCGCCGCCGGGAACAGCGCCATCAGTGACGCCTTCAGAACCATAGCCTGGGGGTATGCGGATGCCATGATAACGGGCGGCACGGAGGCGGCCGTCACTCCCCTTGCCGTAGCGGCATTCGGTGCCATGAGGGCGCTGTCGACCAGGAATGAGGAGCCCCAGCGGGCAAGCAGGCCCTTTGATAAAGACAGAGACGGATTTGTTATAGGCGAGGGGTGCGGCGTCATAATCCTGGAAGAGATGTCCCATGCCCTTGAAAGGAGTGCCAGGATATATGCCGAGATCGTGGGGGCCGGATCGACGAGCGACGCGTTCCACATGGCGGCGCCCCCCCCCGGGCATGCCGGAGCCGCCAGATGCATGCGACTCGCCCTGCAGGATGCGGGTATGGGACCCACGGACATCGATTACATAAACGCGCACGGCACATCGACGCCCCTGAACGACACGTATGAAACAGAGGCGATCAAGGCGGTCTTTGGTCAGCACAGCCGGGAGATTGCCGTCAGTTCGACAAAATCCATGACAGGGCATATGCTGGGCGCTGCTGGGGGTGCCGAGGCCATCTTTTCCGTCAAGGCCATCCATGAGGGGGTGGTTCCTCCGACGATAAATCTGGACAATCCCGATCCGAAGTGCGATCTGGACTATACGCCTCATAAGGCGCAGCGCCGGGAAATCAGGGTCGCCATGTCGAACACCTTCGGCTTCGGCGGTATCAACTCGGTTGTGGTATTTAGGAAATTTGAGGGTTGAAGAGGACCATCGTGAAGATTGTTATCGGTTCCGACCATGCAGGCTTTGATTTAAAGGAGGCGCTCAAGGGCGCTTTCCCCGGCATGACGGACATTGGCACCGACAGCGGAGAATCAGTAGACTATCCCGATTTCGGGGCCCGGGTGGCCCGCGCGGTCTCCTCGGGGGAGTATGAAAGGGGGATCCTGATCTGCGGCTCCGGTGTGGGGATGTCAATAGTTGCGAATAAGGTTCACGGTATCAGGGCAGCGCTCTGTACGGACAGGGAGACGGCCCGCCTGAGCAGGATGCATAACGATGCAAACATACTCGTCCTCGCCGGAAGGCGCACGGACCTGAAAGAGGCTGTAGCTATCGTCACGGTATGGCTTGAGACCCCATTTGAAGGTGGACGGCACACACGGCGGCTCGACAAGATACGGAATATTGAGGAGGAAAACAGGTAATGTCCATATTAGGGAATACGGATCCGGAGATCGCCCGGGCCATACTCGATGAAACCAAAAGGCAGGCCGGCAAGCTTGAACTGATTGCCTCGGAGAACTTTGTAAGCGAGGCGGTACTCGAGGCCCAGGGCTCCATTATGACGAACAAATACGCGGAAGGGTATCCGGGGAAGAGATATTACGGGGGATGCGAGTTTGTCGATGTCGCTGAGAATCTCGCCAGAGAGCGCGCAAAGAAGCTGTTCGGCGCCGATCATGTCAATGTCCAGCCGCACTCCGGAAGCCAGGCGAATATGGGGGTCTATTTCGCCGCCATCCAGCCCGGCGATACCATCCTGGGGATGAATCTTTCCCATGGCGGGCACCTGACACACGGAAGCCCGGTCAACTTTTCGGGAAGGCTCTACAATGTCGTCTCATACGGTGTGGACAAAGAGACGGAGACCATCGACTTCAACGAGGTCGAGGATCAGGCCAAACGCCATAAACCGAAGATTATTGTCGTCGGCGCGAGCGCCTATCCACGGATCATCGACTTTCAGGCCTTTCGCCAGATAGCTGACAAGGTTGGAGCGGTAATCATGGCGGATATCGCCCACATAGCCGGCCTTGTTGCCGTCGGCCTGCACCCCTCGCCCGTTCCGGTGTGCGAGTTTGTCACGACGACGACCCACAAGACGCTGCGCGGCCCGAGGGGCGGCATGATCATGTGCAGGGAAGAATTTGCCAAGGTGCTGGACAGCCGTATCTTCCCCGGCAGCCAGGGGGGACCGCTGATGCATATCATAGCGGCCAAGGCTGTGGCATTCAAGGAGGCGCTTGAACCGGCATTCAAGGAGTATCAGCTGCAGATCCTGAAGAATGCCAAGGCCCTGGCTTCGGCACTGACGGAGGGAAGCCTCCGTCTCGTCTCAGGAGGCACCGATAATCACCTTATCCTGATTGATTTGACCGATAAGGGTGTCACCGGGAAAGACGCCGAGGCGGCGCTCGACAGGGCAGGGATCACCACAAATAAAAACGGCATACCCTTTGACACGCAGGGACCGATGGTCACCAGCGGTATACGGGTTGGGACGCCCGCCCTCACGACACGGGGGATGAAGGAAGATGAGATGAGAAAGATAGCCCATCTTATTACCTATATCATCGGCGATGTCGGAAGTGAAGACCGCATCAGAGAGGTAAAGGGAGAGGTTGCCGCGCTGTGTGAAGGCTTTCCCCTGTACCGGGATCGGATTGAGGGGAGTATCTGACAGTATGGTGAGCGGCTGATCTTTTTAGAACCAGAACCTTGTATCTTTTGTGGAAAGAGGGTAGCGGAATAAGGAGCCCCAGAAGATGAAACCTGAAATGCAGGCCACACGTCCCTCCTGGGATCAATATTTTCTGGATATTGTCGAGCTTGTGTCGAGGCGTTCCACCTGCCTGAGGCGCAAGGTCGGTGCCATTCTGGTCAGGGATAAGCGGATACTGGCAACGGGGTATAACGGGCCGCCTGCGGGGGTAGCACACTGTTCTGAGGTGGGGTGCCTGCGGGACAAGCTGGGAGTACCGTCAGGTGAGCGTCATGAACTGTGCAGGGGCCTTCACGCCGAGCAGAACGCCATTATCCAGGCCGCTCTTTACGGTGTGAGCACGAAGGGCGCGACGATTTACTGTACCAATCACCCCTGCATCATATGTTCCAAGATGATCATAAATTCAGGGATAGAATCTTTTGTCTACAGAGAAGACTACCGGGACGAACTTGCCGAAGAGATGCTCGGGGAAGCGGGCATAGAGGGGAGAAAACTATGAATTGCCCTTTCTGTTCCAACGGGGAAAACAAGGTTATTGACTCACGAGTAAGTAAAGACTGCACTGCGATACGAAGACGGAGAGAATGCCTGAACTGTAAGAAGCGATTCACCACCTACGAGTATGTCGAAGATGTCCTCCCCGTCGTCGTGAAGAAGGATGGCAGGAGAGAGACCTTTGATAGAAGCAAGATCTTCTCGGGGATAAAAAAGGCGTGTGAGAAACGCCCGATCAGCATGGAAATAATAGATGATGCGGTTGACAGGATCGAGCAGGAGTGCCAGGATCTCCAGTTCAAGGAGATACCTACCAACGTTATCGGGGAAAAGATCATGGAACAACTTCACGCCCTTGACGCGGTTGCCTATGTCAGGTTCGCTTCCGTGTACAGGGAATTTCGGGATGTGAATGAATTCATGGACGAACTGAAGGGGTTTCTTGAAAAGGACAGCTAATGTTTACCGGCATTGTGAACAGCGCGGGCACTGTTAAGGATGTAGCCAGAAGGGGAGAGGATGCCCTCCTTGCCATCAGCACATCGATGGGCCTTGATGATGTCAAGATAGGCGACAGTATCGCGGTGAACGGCGCCTGTCTGACCGTTGTTGCGGTTGCGAAAGACAGCTTCTCCGCAGATGTCTCGGCGGAGACCCTGGCAAAGACAACCTTGAAATGGCTCAAGATCGGGGATAAGGTCAATCTGGAGCGGGCCCTTACATTGAATACACCGCTGGGCGGACATTTTGTTCTCGGGCATGTCGATTGTGTCGGAGATATCCGCGAAAGAAAGGAACGATCGAACTCCATTATATTCGGCGTGGAGATAGGAGAAGAGACCGGCCGGTACATCGTTCAGAAAGGCTCTATTGCCCTGGACGGTATCAGCCTGACCGTTAACCAATATGAAAAAAACAGATTTTATGTTAACATCATCCCTCACACCGCCCGGGAGACGACGCTAGGGTTCAAGAAGGCAGGTGACCGGGTGAATGTAGAGACCGACATACTGGGAAAATATGTGGAACGATTCGTCCATCCCGACAGGGGAATCAATGATGATTTTCTGTCGAAACATGGGTTTCTGAAGTAACGTTTGAAAAATAGAGAAAATAGATAAGAATAAGAGGAGCAAGATGGTTAGCACGATACAAGAGGCCATTGAAGATATAAAGAATGGCAAGATGGTAATACTGGTTGATGATGAAGACAGGGAGAATGAAGGTGACCTGTGTATGGCCGCGGAGCACGTTACGCCGCAGGCCATCAACTTTATGGCAAAACACGGCAGGGGCCTGATATGCCTTTCCATGGCGGGTGATCTCGCCGACAGGATGGAACTTCCCCTGATGACCACCAATAACGAGTCCCGGTTCGGCACGGCCTTCACCGTTTCGATTGAGGCAAAGGTTGGCGTAACGACCGGAATCTCCGCGAAGGACAGGGCGACGACTATACTGACGGCCGTTGCCGACGGTGCAAAGCCCGGCGACCTGGTCAGTCCGGGGCATGTCTTCCCCATACGGGCGCGCAAGGGGGGTGTCCTGGTTCGGACGGGGCAGACCGAAGGGTCTGTTGATCTGGCCAGGCTGGCGTATCTGAAGCCTGCGGGTGTCATCTGTGAGATCATGAAGGAAGACGGTACCATGGCAAGGATGCCCGACCTCGAGCTGTTCGCGAAAGAGCACGGCATCAAGATCGTCACCGTTGCCGACCTGATAGATTTCAGGATGCAGCACGAGCGCCTTATAAAAAGAGTCGCCGAGGCCACTCTCCCCACCAAATACGGGGGAGAATTCCAAATCATTGTCTATGAGAATGATGTGGACGATATGAAGCATATCGCCCTCGTCAAGGGTGATATACAGCCCGAGGACGAGGTGCTTGTCCGGGTGCATTCCGAGTGCGTAACCGGGGACCTTTTCGGGTCGCTGCGCTGTGATTGCGGTGATCAACTCCACAAGGCCATGGAGATGGTGGATCAGGAGGGGAAGGGCGTCATCGTGTATATGCACCAGGAGGGGAGAGGGATCGGACTTGCCAACAAGATACGGGCCTATGACCTCCAGGAGCAGGGGAGGGATACGGTCGAGGCAAATATTGAACTGGGATTCAAGGAGGATCTCAGGGATTATGGTATAGGGGCGCAGATCCTCGTTGATCTGGGGGTCAGAAAGATGCGTCTTATGACGAATAACCCCAAGAAGATCGTTGGTGTGGAGGGGTACGGTGTAACGGTGGTGGGAAGGGTTCCCGTCGAGATCGAGCCGAACGAGAGCAACGTTCGCTATCTGAAGACCAAGAAGGATAAGATGGGGCACTTACTGGAAATATAGCAATGACCGTTTCGCGGATATTTGATCTCTGTTGCGAAGCCGTCGGAAATGGGTGGAGACGTTATTATGCCGAAAATCATAGAGGGAAAGATCATTGCCAAGGGGCTGAAGTTTGGTATAGTAGCCAGCCGGTTTAATGATTTCATCTGCGGGAAGCTCATAGAGGGGGCGCTGGATGCCCTGAAACGATCGGGGGCGGATGAAAAAGATATCACCGTCGTGAGGGTCCCCGGTGCCTTTGAGATACCACTCGTGGCAAAGAAACTCGCAAAGAGCGGCACCTTTGACGCGATCATATGCCTGGGGGCCGTGATACGGGGGGGCACGCCGCACTTCGAGTATGTCAGCTCCGAGGTCTCCAAGGGCATTGCGCTCGTGACTCTGGAAACGGAAACGCCGGTTGCTTTTGGTATCATTACATCCGACACGCTGGAACAGGCCATAGAGAGGGCCGGTGCCAAGTCGGGGAACAAGGGATGGGATGCCGCCATATCAGCCATCGAGATGGCTAATCTCGTTAAGCTGCTGTAGCCGGTATACAAGGCAGGAGGATTGATGGGTCACAGAAGAAAGGCCAGAGAGATCGCCCTGCAGATTCTCTATCAGGTTGATGTCTCAAAGATCGATGCCGGTGAGGCCATACAGCTCTTCCAGGATAACTTTGGAATGTCACAGGAGGCGGTTGAATTCTCCACGCAGTTGATAGAGTGTACCCTGGATCACCTGACAGAGATAGATGACCTGATAAAGACCTGCTCCGAGCACTGGTCACTGGATCGAATGTCCAAGGTGGACAGAAATATCCTCAGGACGGCGGTATGCGAATTCCTGTATTTCGACGATATCCCCCCGAAGGTGACCCTGAACGAGGCTATCGACATAGGGAAAAATTACGGCTCGGACAATTCGGGATCTTTTATAAATGGCATCCTTGATGCCATGTATTCGAAACTCTGGGAAAAAAATGAAGATTAAGGTATCGCCTGAATCGTTGGATACATTGACGTATGACAGCCTGGCCTTCGGGTTCTTCTCCGATGAACGGCCTCCGAGGGGGTATTGCGGTCTTGCCGACTGGCGTCTGAACGGTCTGATATCGAATCTGATTGCCGAAGGAATGGTCACCGGGGCCTTTATGGAGAAGGTTCTCATCTCCTCCGATCATCGAATTTCCACTCCCAAGATACTTCTCATGGGGCTGGGCGAATCAACCCAATTGACATATGAAAAATTATATACGGCCGGATGCACCATTCTACAGGCGCTGAGCGAGGCAGAATGCACCGACTTTGCCTTTGACATCCCCGGTTCGGGCAGGTGCAACCTGGAGGTGCCCAAGATGGCAGTGGCGATGGTGTCGGGGGTATTCGAATCCGAAAATATGAAGCAAGGGGATGCCGCCTCCGACATGGTCGTATTGAGCGGCAGGGACTTTTTTGATGAAGTCGTCCTGGGGATGCACGAGTTTAAGGTAAGCGTAGGGCGCAAAACTGCAGTTGATATACTGGCTGAGACTGCGCCCGTGAGGACCACATAACCATGAGAGTCATCGTCATAGGAGCCGGGGAAGTCGGCTATAATATTGCAGACATCCTCTCCAAAGAGGGGAACGATATCATCGTTATCGACAAGGACGGGGAACGCCTGAAGAGCATCTCCGAAAACCTGGATGTAGAGACCATAACGGGGAGTGGAAGCAGCCCCCAGGTGCTGAAAAAGGCGAAACTGAGCCAAGCGGAGATGGTAGTCGCCGTGACCGACAGCGATGAAACCAACATCGTGGCATGCCTCATCGCCTCCGCGCAGTCCACGTCTCCGTTCAAGATCGCACGGATACGAAACCCCGACCTGAACAGGGATTCCGCCCTTTTTGACAAGGCCCATCTCAACATAGACCTGTGTATAAATCCGGAGCGTGAGGCGGTGAATGACGTCATCAACCTCATGGAATACTCCGGGGCTTCAGAGGTAATAGACTTCGCCGGGGGCAGCGTAAAACTCGTCTCATTCTATGTGGATTCAGAGTGCAGTTCCGTAGGGAAGAACCTGCAGCAGGTCATGGAGACATACCCGGATGGAGAGGATATTCTTATTGCCTCTACCACGCGTGAAAATGAACCCATCATACCCTCCGGGAAGACGGTGATCAAAGAAAGAGACCACCTCTTTGTTTTTGCCAAATCTGAGAATGTACGGAATATGCTGAAATTCTTCGGCAAGAAGGAGGAACCCTCGGAACGGGTCTTTATCATCGGTGGAGGCAACACGGCTCTTATGCTCGCCGAGCTGCTCGAAAAGAAGTGGGCCGGCACCATAAAGATTATCGAAAAGAGGCAGGACAGGTGCGAAATGCTTGCCTCCAGGCTGGACAGGACCATCTGCCTCCATGGAGACGGGACGGATCAGGACCTGCTCAAAGAGGAAAACATACAGGATGCCGATTACTTCATCGCGGTTACCGATGATGAGGAAGCGAACATCCTGAGCGCCCTCCTGGCAAAACAGCTGGGGGCCAAAAGGACCATAGCGCTTGTCAATAAGGCCGGCTATGCCCATCTAATTCCCTTACTGGGTATCGACGGTGTCATGAACCCGAGACGGGCGAGTATCGGCAAGATACTGCACTTCATAAGGAAGGGTAAGGTTATCTCCGCGACGCCCCTCGGTGATGAAAAGGCGGAAGCCGTTGAATTCATCGCCCTTGAAACATCCGATATAACGAACACCCCTCTGAAAGATATCAAATTTCCCAAGGGCACCATTATCGGAGCGATTACCAGAGATGATGAAGTGATAATTCCCGGAGGCGATTCCGTTATACTTCCGGGAGATCACGTTATACTGGTGGCTCTCCGTTCTTCAATTCCGCAGATCGAGAAGATCCTTGCGGTCAAGCTGGATTATTTTGGATGAACGCAAGAAATATATCCTATATCCTGGGGACCCTCGTCCTCTTCCTGGGTCTTACCATGCTTCTCCCCCTCTCTTGTTCCCTCTACTACAGAGAAGGGGATGCCGGCGCCTTTCTCTACTCCATAGCGATAACATTCTGTATCGGCGCGCTCTTCTATTTCCTGTTCAGGCCGGTTGATGTCAAGATAAGCCTGACACACAAGGAGGGGTTTCTTATCGTTGCCACGGGATGGCTTCTCGCCGCGGCATTCGGATCGCTCCCCTATATGATCCACGGCGTGCTCCCCCACTTCAGCGATGCCTTCTTCGAGTCCATATCGGGTTTCACCACGACCGGGGCCACGGTCATCACGAACATAGGAGATCTTCCCCACGGGATACTCCTCTGGCGCTCACTCACCCAGTGGCTGGGGGGGATGGGAATTATCATACTGTCCATCGCCATCCTGCCCCTCCTCGGTGTGGGGGGTATGCAGTTATATAAGGCGGAACTGCCCAGTCCGGTGAAGGACAAGATCACCCCCCGCATTGCGGAGACGGCGCGCACCCTGTGGATAGTCTATATCATCATCTCCATTGTTGAATTTATCATGCTGCTCACGGGAGGGATGGATGTATTCAATGCCCTCTGCCACACCTTTACCACGATGGCCACCGGCGGTTTTTCCACCGGCGATGCCAGTATCGCGCAATTCCACAGCGCCTATATCGACGGGATCATCACCTTCTTTATGATGGCTGCCGGAATTAACTTTATGCTTCACTACAGCCTTATCACGGGGAACTTCAGGGCTGTGCTCGAAAACAGCGAGCTCCGCCTGTACATCGGGATTATACTGGCCGCCGTCATCATCATAACCATCAATCTGAAACAGAACTCACTCTATGAAGCAGGGGGATACCTGCGGTACGCCTCATTCCAGGTCGTTTCCATCATGACGACGACCGGTTTCACCACCGCCAATTTCGATGCCTGGCCGTCCCTGTCGAAGATCATCCTCCTGGTGCTGATGTTTGTAGGGGGATCGGCCGGGTCCACCGGCGGAGGCATCAAGTGTCTCAGGATCCTTCTCATCCTGAAACACAGTTATCAGGAGTTGTACCGGCTCGTTCATCCGCATGCCGTAACCGCGGTGAAGCTTGGTAAGAGGATCGTATATCCCGAGACCATGGCGAGTATCTGGGGCTTTTTCCTGTTGTATCTCATGATGACGATTGTCGCTTCCATCATCCTGACCATGCTTGGTCTGGATATGATGACGGCATTCTCATCTGTCGCCGCCACCATAGGGAATGTGGGTCCCGGATTTGGAGGTGTCAATCCCTCGACAACCTACGGCGAGATACCCTGCCTGGGCAAGTGGATTCTTTCCTTCTGCATGCTCGCCGGGAGGCTTGAGATCTATACGGTCATTATCCTGCTGATCCCGGAATTCTGGAAGAAATAGGCGGTTTCTTTGTATCCATTCGGCATCTCCCCTCCCCGGGTCCCTCCCTTGAAGGGGTCCATCAAAAAACGGGTGACAGGTGTATGAGAATGTGCTACCAGTTCCTCACGTAGTCTGCGTTAAGGGGGGGGTATATTTCAAAATGTCAGATAGGCCTCCACTGAGGTGGTAGAGCGAGCTTTGACGAGTATGGCCTTGAGGGGTTCGTTAATGGTGAGGATCCGTTGAAACAATTGCGCCAAAAGGAAGGGACACGTATGGAGAAGTTAAGTGATTTTTATGAAGCGGCACTGGATACCGAGAAGTATATCAGGAATTTGAAGGTAAAGGGGAAGAGGATTATGGGTTATATGTGCTCATATACCCCGGAAGAAATTATCCTTGCGGCAGGTATCCATCCCCTGAGGCTCTTCAGCACGAAAGGGACGATCTCCCTGGCCGACGCGCACCTGCAGGCCTACAGCTGTTCGCTCGCGAGGGGTGTCCTCGAAGACGCGCTTGCGGGCAGGCTGGATTTTCTTGATGGGGCGGTGTTCCCCCATACCTGCGACACGATCCAGCGCCTCTCCGATATCTGGCGTCTCAATACCCGGTTCGCCTTTTTTGCCGATGTCGTTCTTCCGGTCAAGCTGGACACCGAAAGCGCGCGGCAGTACATGGAAGATGTCCTCCGAAAGTTCAAGGGTGATCTGGAAGTGGGCATGGATGTCCGGATAACCGATGCGGCGCTGAAGCAGTCTATCGACACCTACAACCGGATACGCAGCTCTCTTAACACCATATACGAACTGCGCTCCGCGAACCCGGATATCCTGACGGGGAGCGATCTGTATGCGATAGTCAAGGGCTCCATGATCATGGACAGGGAATATCTCGCAAAGCGGCTCCCCGAAGTGATAGAGATGTTCAAAGAAAGGACCCCTTCAACGGATACCGAAAAAAAGAGGATCATCTTGACCGGTAGTATCTGTGATCAACCCGACATCTATACCGTCTTCGAGAAGGCGGGCGGCGTCGTCGTATGGGATGACCTGTGCACAGGTTCGAGGTATTTTGAGGGTCTCGTGGGCACGGGGGGGGACCCCATTGCGTCGATCGCGAACCGGTATATCGAACGGCCGGTATGTCCCGCGAAACATACATCGAACACCGCCCGGGGGGAGCGGCTTCTGGAGGCGGTCAGGAAACATAACGCCCAAGGGGTTGTTTTCCTCCTGATGAAATTCTGTGACCCGCATGATTTCGACTATCCCTACCTGAAGGAATTCCTGGACAGAGACAACATCCCCAGTATGCTGCTGCAGATCGAAGATCCACTACAGTCCGAGGGGCAACTGCTGACCAGATTCGAGACATTCATCCACATGCTGTAAAATGTGCACTATACGAGGAGTTACGATATGACGGACACCGATAAGGAGAAGCACGGCAAAAAAATGCAGTCGGATGGAAAGATGCAGAAGATCATGACCGGCTACTATATAGACGCCAAGACAGCCGGGGAGACGGGCAAGAAGGTGGCGTGGATTACCAGCGGGGGGCCGGTGGAACCGCTGATAGCGATGGATATAATCCCGGTATACCCGGAGAACCACGGGGCCATGATCGGGGCATCGAAGATGGGGGCCGATCTGTGCCAGAAGGCGGAGGAGATGGGATACAGTGGTGATCTGTGCTCCTACGCGCGGGCCGATATCGCCTGTTCCGTGGTAGACGGCGGACCCATAGGGGGGTTGCCGAGACCCGACATGCTGGTATGCTGTAACAACATATGCGGAACGGTGATGAAGTGGTATGAAGTCCAGGCGCGCTATTACAACGTTCCTCTCTTTATCCTTGACACGCCCTTTTCCCACACCAAGTACACCGATGAGGCAAAGAGATACGTTCAAAGACAGGTCGAAGAGTATGTGACCTTCCTCGAAGGCGTCTGTAAAAAGAGGCTCGATCGTGACCGGATGGAAGAGGTGGGGAGGCTGTCGGTAGAGGCTCAGCGCCTGTGGCAGGCGGTTCTTGACACCGCCATGAACAAACCTTCGCCCATGACCTGTTTCGACGCGTTCTTTCACCTGGCCCTCATTGTCACCTTGCGGGGGACCCAGACAGCGGTGGACTACTACCGGTCGCTCCTGGAAGAGATGGAGCAGCGCGTTGCCGACGGGATCGGCGCCATACCGAATGAAAAGTACCGGCTGCTGTGGGACAATCTGCCGATCTGGTACCGGCTGAAGTGGCTTTCCCAGAAGTTCGCGGCGCATGATGCCTGCCTCGTGGCTGACACCTATACATCCGCGTGGTGCATGAGTCTCAGGTATATGACGGACGAGGGCAATTTCCTCGATTCCATGGGCGAGGGATATGCCAGGGCATATCTCAACATCGGTGTTGACGAGATGATAAAGATAGTCCTTGAGATGGTGGACAAGTATGACGTGGACGGCTTTGTCATGCATTCCAACCGGAGCTGCAAGCCCTATTCGCTGGGGCAGTACGACATACAGAGAGCGGTGCAGAAGGAGAGGGGGATCCCCTCCGTCATCATAGAGTCCCACATGGTGGACGAGCGAAGCTTCTCAGAGAGTCAGACGGAGACAAGGATAGACGCCTTTATGGAAATGATCGGGCAGAAGAGATGAACCCGGAACGGAGCGAAGGAAGCATCGTATGATTACTGCGGGAATAGATATCGGATCCATAACCGCCAAGGCGGTCGTCCTGTCGGATGACAGGATGCTTGGCTCGAAGGTGGCCTTCTCCGGCTACAATGCACAGCAGGCGGGCAAAGGCATATTTGATGATCTCCTCAAGGAACTGGAGATGGACGCGTCGTCGATAGAAAAGATCGTGTCCACCGGTTACGGGAGAAACAGTGTCACCTTTGCCGACAAGGCCATAACGGAGATCATATGCCACGGCGCCGGGGCGTATTACCTGAATCCCGAGGTCCGGACCGTCATAGATGTCGGCGGGCAGGACAGCAAGGTCCTGACAATCCATTCCAACGGCACGGTAAAAGACTTCGCGATGAATGACAAGTGCGCGGCAGGCACCGGCCGGTTCCTCGAGGTAATGGCGAGGGCGATGGAATCCGACCTTGACGATTTTGGTCCCCTGTCTCTGCGATCCGGGAGTCCCTCAAAGATAAGCAGTATCTGCACCGTATTCGCAGAATCAGAGGTGATCTCACTCATAGCAAAGGGTGAGAGCCGGGAAAATATCATAGCGGGAATTCACGAATCCGTGGCATCACGCATCTCCTCCATGGCCCGGAGGGTGGGGGTGAAGGAGCCCGTTATGATGACAGGAGGGGTCGCCCGAAACATAGGGGTGGTTCGGGCGCTGGAAAGGGCACTCGGCGTGTCCATAGAGGTTTCTGAGTTTGCCCAGGTCAACGGCGCTCTGGGGGCCGCAGTCATGGCAGTAAATTTATAGGGTACACATTACGCTCCATCATCCAGCCGAAGGGGCCGGCCTTGCGCAGCGATTTTCCATCGCGGTAAAGATTTTCCGTATTAAAAAAAATCTATTTTCGGTACGTTAGCAGGCTGTCTTTGTTGACCTCCGGTCATAAATCTGGTAGGAATACCTCCTCTGACAGGGAAGTTTGACCTGTTGTTTTTCTATTCCCGGGGATACAAGGTATCTGTGCATGATGGAGCATATGGCTTCCAGATCACCCAACCATACCGACCCTTTGAGGATATGTCTTCTGACCTACCGGGGGAACCCTACGTGCGGGGGACAGGGGGTGTACGTCGATTATCTCAGCAGGGCACTTGCGGAACTGGGGCATACGGTGGATGTCGTATCTGGCCCCCCCTATCCCGAACTGGCAGAGGGGATCGGGCTCCACAAATTGCCGAACCTTGATCTGTATAACCCCAAGCATCTCTTCAGGCCGGCAAGTCTGCGCGCTCTGCTGGCATCGCCGATCAACCAGCTGGAGCTCCTCGGTGTATCATCAGGGGGGTTCCCTGAACCCCTTACATTCGGCCTGAGAACCTATAACCACTTCAGGAGAAAGAGGCCGCACTACGACATCGTGCACGACAACCAATGCCTCTCGTACGGCATACTGGGCCTTCCCCGCCTCGGTTTTCCCACGGTGGCGACCATCCATCACCCGATCACCGTCGACAGGGATGTGGAAATAAGTTCCGCCCGATCCCTGATACAAAAATTCAAGGCGCGGAGGTGGTATTCCTTTCTCGGTATGCAAAAATGGGTCTCGCGCCGTCTCTCTCATATTATTACCGTTTCGGAGTGTTCAAAGAGGGACATCAGCAGGGATTTCAGCACATCGAGCCGCAAGTTCCGGGTTGTTCCCAACGGGATCAATACGGACTTCTTCTATCCTCTCCCTCACGTAGAGCGGTCCGACAACCAGATACTGGTAACCAACAGCGCGGATACCCCCCTCAAGGGGCTCAGATACCTCCTCGAGGCGGTCGCATCAATAAAGAAGAATAGAGATATAGGACTTACCGTGGTGGGGACGCCGAAGAGGAACGGGGTAATAGAGGGCCTTGTCAGGAAGCTCGGCATACGCAACTGTGTCACGTTCACAGGGCGCATCGAGTATGAAGACTTCGCCTCCTACTATGCCCGGACCACGATGGCCGTTATTCCCTCCCTGTACGAGGGGTTCGGAATGCCGGCCGGAGAGGCCATGGCCTGCGGCGTCCCGGTGATAAGCACCGTGGGAGGAGCCCTGCCCGAGGTGGTGGGGGATGCGGGTATCCTCGTGCCGACCGCGGACAGCAGGGCGCTGGAGGAGGCAATCACCTCACTCCTTGATGATCCCGACCGGCGGCGCCGGCTGGGGGAGGCGGGGCTAAGGCGTGTAAAGGATTCTTTTACCTGGAGGCACGCGGCGCAGAAGACCGTTGACGTATACCGGGAAGCTATCGATGCTCACCGCTGATTTTGAACTGCTGGACATACGGCCGGGAGACCGGATCCTCGATGCCGGATGCGGCAACGGCCGCCACGCCTGTGAGATATTCAGGACCCTGGGCGCGGATGTTGTCGGTGTTGATCTGAACAGGGAAGATCTGATCAAGGCCGCGTTTGTCTTGGAACGACTGGACAGCGACAGCGGTTCATGGGTGGTGTCGCAGGCCGATGCCACGAAGCTGCCCTTCAGGGACAATGCCTTTGACGTGGTCATCTGCTCGGAGGTCCTGGAACATATCCCCGCAAACAGGGCCGCCATCGCCGAACTGGTACGGGTCCTGAAACCAGGGAAAAATATGGTTGTCAGCGTGCCGAGATTTCTGCCGGAGCGCATATGCTGGGCGCTTTCATCGGACTATCACAATGAGCCGGGGGGGCATATACGGATATACACCAAGGGTGAATTGCTCTCGCTTCTGGAGGATGCGGGCACAAAGTGCTGGCGGGTTCGCTACAAGCACGCCCTGCACGCGCCGTACTGGTGGTTGAAGTGCATCGTCGGCCACAGGAACGAGACGTCACGGTGTGTAAACCTCTACAAGAAATTTCTTGAGTGGGACATTATAAAACATCCCCCTCTGACCAGGGTGTTGGACAGGATATTAAACCCCCTGATAGCCAAGAGTATAGTCTTCTATCTCAGAAAAGGATGACCGACATGGAACTGAATCTTTCTAGAAGGATCGTAGGGCAATTCGTCAACTGCAAAGAGATGGGGGCGTTTATCGCCGGGCTGCAGAGAAAGAGCGGAGAGATTCCATGGTCCGAAGGGGGGAAGACGGACCCGTGGGACCATGTTGAAAGCGCCATGGGACTCGCGGTTGCCGGATACCTCGAGGAGGCCAGGCGTGCCTACGAGTGGATGAGGGCAACGCAGCTCGACGATGGGAGCTGGTGGTCGACCTTTCGCGACGGTGTCCCGGAAGACAAGAGGAGGGACGCCAATTTCTCTTCCTATATCGCGGTGGGGGTGTTTCATCACTATCTGCTGACCAACGATCGTGGCTTCCTCCGGGATATGTGGCCTACCGTCAGCGCCGGTATCGATTACTCCCTCAGTCTTCAGGCTCCGACCGGTGAGATTTACTGGTCCATCAATGCCGATGGTGTCATGGACCGCATGGCCCTCCTGACCGGTTCCAGCTCCGTATATATGAGCATCAAATGTGCCCTGGCCATCGCTTCGCGGTTGGGGGAAGAGCGTCCCGACTGGGGAGAAGCGCTTGAAAGGCTGGGGAATGCCATCCGCACCCTCCCCAATCACTTCAACATGATCAAATCACGCTACTCCATGGACTGGTACTATCCCGTCCTGTGCGGTGCCGTTACCGGGGCTGATGCGCACAAGCGGATCGACAAGTCCTGGGCCAAGTTCGTGGAACCCGCCTGGGGGGTCAGGTGTGTCTCGGACCGCCCCTGGGCAACGATGGCTGAGACATCCGAACTGGTCCTAGCGCTCGCGGCCGTTGAACGATACGAGGAGGCGCAGCTGGTCTTCAACTGCCTGGAGGGGAAGCGGTACGACGACGGATCGTACTGGATGGGGGTCACCTTCCCCGATGCGGTCATCTGGCCCGAGGAAAGGACATCGTGGACGGCCGCTGCCGTGCTCCTGGCCTATGATGCGCTCAACAGCCTGACCCCCGCCAGCTGTCTGTTCAATCACGGCTTCTGGAGAGACAGAGAGATCGGGGACACCGAGGCTCCTTCACCGGAGCCGTATCCGCGGATACCATCACATCCGGTTCCACCCATAGAACGGATTGGAGGGTAGTCTTCTTGCAAAGAGATCACCGCCCCTACTTCCTCAAACAGATGGATATCAGATTCCAGAAGTGGTACGTGAATCACTTTCTGCGCCCCCAGTTCGAATACCTGGGCAGGAGGTGTACCTTCATGAAACCATGGCACGTCGAGATATTCGGCGGATCTGTCTCTCTGGGGGAGTGTCCCCACGTCATTGCGGCATCCGATAAGAAGGTGAGGCTGACCGTATGGCCGAATCCCGGGAAAGAGGGGCGCATACGGATAGGGGACTACTGTCTGATATGCCCCGGCGTTCGGATCAGCGCGGCCACGGAGATAATCATAGGCGACAGTTGCATGATGGCACAGGGTGTCTGTATCACGGATTCGGACTGGCACGGGGTGTACGACCGGAGTCAGCCGGTGGGTCAGACCGCGGCGGTCAGGATAGGGAACAATGCCTGGATAGGCGACAGCGCAATCGTCGGCAAGGGGGTGACTATCGGAGACAACAGCATCATCGGCGCCGGCTCCGTCGTCACGAAAGATATCCCCCCCGATGTGATAGCCGCCGGTAATCCTGCGGTCGTCGTCAAAAAGCTCGATACCAGGCGGCACATCACGACGCGCGCCGAGTGGTTCTCCGATCCGGAGGATCTGGCCCGACGGTTTCGCGAGATCGACCGCGAGAAACTGAAGGGGAACACGGTAGTCGGGTGGCTGCGATCCCTCCTCTTCCCCTCAAGGGGTGATTGAAGGATCCCAATCGACATGAGAGAACCCTGTCAGGCGTGAGGCTGGTTTTCCCTTGGGGCTATATCCCCCTCCTGATCACCACTGTTATCTTTCTCCGTCTCTATTTATGTATTGTTTATAGGAGATGGGGTGCACGATTTTCCGCCTACAGGTCATAAAGTGTTTCATCCACGATGGGCTTAGAACTTCTCCTCTTTTTGTTCATGCCCTCCAGTGAAAAGGATTCGTCACCATCGAGGAGGTCGCCCATCTCCTCCTCTATCTTCTCGGGATCTTCGCCTCGTTCCAGCCTGCTCAAGGCCTCTTCCAGCTCTGGCTTGAGCTTGAGTCCCGTCGCCTCGGAGAGCTTCCGCATCATAGCCGCGGCCTGCCGGGGGTCATCCTCGTTCATTTTTTCCGCCTCCCGGCCCAGCATCTCCATCGCCCGTGCCATCTTTGCCTCATCGATCGGGGGGAGGGTATCCTCCGTTTCACTCTTCTGCGCGGAGACAACGGAAAAGACCGACATCCGACGCTGCAGTTTTTTTGCCTTGCAACGGGGGCAGTCGGGGACCTTCTCGGTATTGACCGATCGTGAAAAGAAATTGTAGATGGTATTACACCGTGCGCAGTAGAACTCGTATATGGGCATATATCTCCTCTCGCTCTCTGAAAAAAGTTGGTATGATATGGGGTCGATCAATTGCCCCGCACTGCGAGAATCCCTTTCAGAAAACCCCCGGTGAGTGACCCATCAGTTTGCGCCACCTCTTCGGGGGTGCCGGCGGCGACGATCCTTCCACCACCGTCTCCCCCCTCCGGTCCCATGTCTATGATATAATCCGCCGACTTTATCACGTCAAGATTGTGTTCTATCACCACGACGGTATTCCCCATGTCCACCAGCCGAGCGAGGACGATAAGGAGCTTCTCAATGTCCGCGAAATGGAGGCCGATTGTTGGTTCATCCAGGATATAGAGCGTTCCGGTGGTCAGGCGTTTTCCCAGCTCTCTCGCCAGCTTTATCCTCTGCGCTTCGCACCCTGAGAAGGTTGTGGCGGACTGCCCCAGTTTG
>JAUSPK010000056.1 GCA_030655735.1 Syntrophales bacterium
AACTCTCAAAAGAGTTGCTGGTGGGTACTGTACAATTTATAGTCATCTCTGCCTCCTTTTCCCCTAAACCAACAGGAAAAACAGACAGATAATGAGCATTAACCTATATAATGTCAACTATCATTTTGTTACGTATAGCAATAAAT
This sequence comes from Syntrophales bacterium, assembly GCA_030655735.1. Lineage (GTDB taxonomy): Bacteria > Desulfobacterota > Syntrophia > Syntrophales > UBA2210 > UBA6078. Next base: position 147 of record JAUSPK010000056.1, read on the forward strand.
AAGCAATAATCTCCATGTCACACTTAAGAGTTAAGATAATGAAGGAATCTGTGTTTGATCAGGTTATATCGATGATAGGTGGGTTGTTCTCAAACTTTGGATCCTCCCAAGGATAGTGATATTCCACCAAGAATCTATCTCCGATCTTTTTTAAATTTTCGAGAAAGTTCTATCCCTAAAATCATCAGGAAATCCGCATATTGCATCCGTAATATTAGGGGCAACAAGGGGCTTAGACGACACTGGTTCCCGCATCCACGCATAGGGTCCATTGCCAAAATCAGCCATAATACAGATGGTTGTTCCTTCACACATCATTTCACCCTTGATCCCTAAACCACTTTACTCGATTCGTATACATAAAACATAGAGCGGAAGCCTGAAGGTCCTAATGAAAAGTTAACTGCCCAAAATATCAAAATACGCCCTTACGTGTGGGGTATAGCGTGGGGTAATTCAATTTATAGAATTTAAAAGGGGCTACGATAACCTCGTAACCCCTTTTAAATATTATGGTGGGCGATCTGGGACTCGAACCCAGGGCCTTTGGCTTCGGAGGCCAACGCTCTATCCATCTGAGCTAATCGCCCGTGCGTTTGTCCGGAAATAGTTCCGCAGTGGGAAGGCCGAACACTATTCCAATATGGAATTATTTTCAAATGATTTCTTGGGGAGCTCCCGTATTATTTTCATGACGTGCCTGCTCCGGTTCATGCTGTAGAAATGCAGGCCCGACACCTCGTTTCCCAGGAGGTCTTCGCTCTGGAGGATGGTGTGTTCTATGCCGTATTTTTCCACCTCTTCGTTCTTTTCACTTACCTTCGACAGCTTGTCGTGCAGCCGTGGGGGTATCTTTGCGCCGCAGAGCGAGGCTATGCGCGATATCTGCTTGTAGTTGAAGATCGGAAAGACCGCCGGGATAATGGGGACTCGTATCCCCGCCGATATCGCATTGTCCCGGAACCGATAGAAGTCTCCGTTGTCGAAGAACATCTGGGTTATGATGAAGTCCGCCCCCGCGTCGACCTTCCTTTTCAGATTGACCAGGTCATGCTCCATATCCGGCGCCTCCGGATGTACCTCGGGGTAGCCCGCGACCCCGATGGAAAAATCGCCGTTCAGCTTGATGAACTCCACCAGCTCATTGGCGTATCCGAAGCCGCCCTTCGTCTTGACAACACGCTCCTCCCCCTTCGGCGGGTCCCCCCGCAGGGCGAGGATGTTTTCTATCCCTTCCTCTTTCAGTCTGTCCAGTTGCTCTCGTATATCGTCCCTGGTTGCCTGGACGCATGTCAGGTGGGCGAGTGTCTCCCTGCCGAATTTGTTCCTGATGGTGGAGGCAATTTCCACGGTCTTTTCCCTTGTGCCCCCCCCGGCCCCGTAGGTGACGGAGATAAAGTCGGGATTCAGCTCCGCAAGCTCCCCGACCGCGCGGTACAGTTCCTCGATGTTTCCATCCCGGGAGGGTGGAAAGACCTCGAATGAGAGAGCGGTTTTGCTCCCGTCGAATATGTTCCCTATCTTCATTGACCAGCCTCTGCGATTTTTCAGGTCATAAATGTCATCTGAATGTGCTGTTGTCAACCCCTTTTCCCTGATTCACCATCAAAAAAGTAAAAAACCTCGTTGATCCTGTAATAACAGGGTGATAGAGTAGTTTGGTCACAACGAAACTATCATCAACGAGGTGTAAGCACTATGGCACAAGGCATTCTTCCTTTCAAGTATGAAACTGAAAAAAACACAACAGGGATGACAGCTCTGGCTGGTCTTCCAGTGTATCTTGACTTGGCTCAGGTAACAGGGTTAAGCAAATCGATAGAGAAACATTTAAAAGTACGTAAAGGAGGACAGGGTTGGACAGACAGTCAGATGGTTCTTTCCCTTGTGTTGCTCAATCTTGCAGGTGGTGATTGTGTTGATGACATAAGGACACTTGAGGCAGACGACGGATTTTGTGAAGTGCTGAAAAAAGCTGAAATGCATGGATTGAAGCGAAAAGTAAGGAGATCATTATTACGTCGCTGGCGTAAAGAGAAAACACGTACAGTTCCCTCTCCGTCATCAATCTTTCGTTATCTGGCAAAATTTCATAACACAGAGCAGGAAGGATTAAGGCAACCGGGCAAGGCCTTTATACCTGCGCCAAACGAGCATTTACAGGGATTCGTGGAGATTAATAAAGGACTGTCAGCCTTCTCCGGCTTTCAAGATTCCGGAAGTACAGCGACCCTGGACATGGATGCCACACTTGTATCCACAAACAAGATTGACGCACTGTTCAGTTACAAAGGAGACAAGGCATATCAGCCTTTAAATACATGGTGGTTTGAACAGAGAATTATTTTGCATACAGAATTTCGAGACGGCAATGTGTCGGCAGGTTTTGAACAACTCCGGGTATTCAAGGAGGCCCTGGACTGTTTACCTGAAGAGGTAAAGACCGTCAGATTACGTTCAGACACAGCCGGTTATCAGCACAATTTACTAAGATATTGTGCGACCGGAGAAAACAGTCGTTTTGGAGTGATAGACTTTGCCATAGGGTGCGATGTGACACAAGAGTTTAAGAAAGCTGTTGCGCAGGTTGAAGAGTCGGAGTGGAAGCCGATATATAAGACCGCATACGGCAAGAAGTACGCAACCGGAACGGAATGGGCGGAGGTCTGCTATGTTCCCAATGCGATTGGTCACAGCAAGAAAGACCCAGTATACAGATATCTCGCAAAGCGGGAAGCTTTGGACAAACAGCAGGAATTGCCGGGCATGGACACTCAGATAAAGCTTCCCTTCCCGACAATGGACATTGATGAGCGCAGATACAAGGTATTTGGCATGGTTACAAATATGGATTGGGAAGGTGAAAGACTGATACACTGGCTGCATGAAAGATGCGGTAAGAGTGAAGAGGCCCATGCAGTAATGAAAGATGATCTGGCTGGTGGCAAGCTTCCGTCAGACGATTTTGGTGAAAACGCCGCCTGGTGGTGGATAATGATATTGGCGCTTAACCTGAATGCGATAATGAAGAAACTGGCGATGGGATGTTCCTGGATATCAAAGAGGATGAAAGCAGTCAGGTTTTCCTTTATTAATCTTCCTGGGCGTGTGGTAACACGTTCCCGCAGTTTAATAATCCGGTTAACCAAAAACAATCCGGCAATGGAGTTGTTGATTAATGCTCGCGAGAAAATTGCAATGCTTCAGCCTGTTCCCTCTGGATAAGCTGAAAAGCAAGAAAAAAGAAAGCGAAATTGTTTATCAAGGGAGAGGTGCGCTTAAAAGTGGATGATTAGCAATGATCCCATAGGGTTACGGCAATATCCGGAGCTTTTTCGGGAATTTTTGAAAAAAAGCTCCTTCAGATAAACCAAAATATCCATATCTTCTTTTAGGCGGTGGATTTGGGTTTTCTGATGGGGTTGTAAACTTTGGGTAAAGCTGTTAGACTTCCGCCCACAAAGTGGGGGAGGGGAATATATTCAAAGGGTAATGAGAAAGATATCGCGCGTTGCTTTTCTTTTGACGTTGTTTGTGCTGTCAACGATCTGTGCGGAGGCCTTCGCTTCGGTTGACATCCTCAATGTCAGGCATTGGACGGCCCCCGATCACACGAGGGTGGTCCTCGATCTGACCGGTGAGACGGCCTTCAAGGTCATACAGGAGGATCGCAGGATATATGTTGATCTGCAGGGCGCGTCCCTGATCGAGGAAATCCCCCCTATCTATGACATCAATCAACCCGCAGTCGAGAAGGTCCTTCTGGTTTCCCTGCCTGGAGGGGGCACCAGGGTTGAATTACATGTAACGGACAATGTCGAGGCGAATGTCTTTAAGCTGGGGATCATCCTCGATAAACCCCATCGCGTTGTCATCGATGTCATGCTCCCCGATGTCGAGAAGAAGGAGAGCGAGGCGCGGGAAAAGGTAAAGGTCCTGAAAAATAAGGTCGTGGTGATCGATCCGGGGCACGGGGGAGAGGACCCGGGCGCCATCGGCCGAAGGGGAACGCGCGAGAAGAATACGGTCTTTCGCATAGCGGAGAAGCTGCAGCGTATCCTCAAGGCACGAGGGTACGAGGCCTTTCTTACCAGAAAGGGCGATTATTTTATCTCTCTGAAAGAAAGGGGGAGGATAGCCCGGGAATACGGGGCGGATATCTTCCTCAGTATCCATGCGGATGCCTGCAGGAGCAGGGGCGTACGGGGTACATCCGTCTACTGCCTGTCGACGGGAGGGGCGAGCAGTGAGGCCGCGAAGCTCCTGGCGCAGAACGAGAACCTGTCGGATATCATAGGCGGTTCCGAGAATGGAAATGGAAACGGGGATTCCGGTCCGATAGCCCTCAATATGCTGCAGACGGAAACCATCAACCGCTCCAGGGCCTTCGGCGCGATCACCCTGGAAAAGATAAGGCGGGTAAACCACCTGAAATCTTCCAGGGTGCAGGAGGCCCCATTCAGGGTCCTCAAACTCCCCGATATAACCTCCCTGCTGATAGAAACCGCCTATATATCAAATCCGAGAGAGGAACTGATGCTCCGGAGTTCCTCCGGTCAGACCGATATGGCGTGGGCGATAGCCTACGCGGTTGATGAATTCCTTCCCCTCTCCTATCCGGCGGACGAGGGGTGGTGCAAAGCGGTCCTCACCCCGGAGAGGCCGTCCGGCACCGGGTCTGCCACCTACCGCGTACAGAAAGGGGATACACTGGAACGGATCGCCAGGAGAAATGGCACGACGATGAAGGCCCTGATGGAGATCAACAAGATCAGGTCCAAGAATAAGATATACATCGGCCAGAGGCTGAATATCCCCTCGGGGTATGAAGCACCCGCGATACCATCGGTGTATGTGGTGAAGCGGGGGGATATGCTGGAGCGGATCGCCGAACAGCACGACACGACGATGAAGGCCCTGATGAAGGCCAACAAGATCAGATCCAAAAACAAGATATATGCGGGTCAGAAGCTGAAGATACCTTCCGACACCCCTCCCGCGATACCATCGGTGTATGTGGTGAAGAGGGGGGATATGCTGGAAGGAATCGCCTCGAGATATGGCACGACGATGAAGGTCCTGATGGGGGCCAACAAGATCAGGTCCAAGAACAAGATATATGTGGGTCAGAAGTTGAAATTATCTTCCGAATCCCCTGTCAAAAAACGTCCCGCGAGGCCGTCGGTGTATGTGGTGAAACGGGGAGACAATTTGGAAGAAATCGCCTCGAGATACGGTACGACGACGAAGGCCCTGATGGAGACCAACAAGATCAGGTCCAAGAACAAGATATATGTCGGGCAGAAACTGAAGATCCCCTCCGAAGCCCCTGCCGAACCTCAGGCGAAGCCGTTGGTGTATATGGTAAAGCGTGGAGACCGGCTTGAAGAGATCGCCAGGAAGCACGGTACGACGATCCGGGTCCTGATGGAGTTCAACAAGATCAAATCCAGAAACATGATATATGTCGGCCAGAAGCTGAAGATACCGTACGTGTAAGCATCTCCGGAGAAATCATACCGGAACAGCCCACACCTGCTGGCTCAGGACCATGGACCCGGTGCGGTCCAGTGTGTGGGACAAGGTTTGCCGGAGGCAAGGGCCGCAATAACAGGAGATAGAAAGCTATCCACCGAAGCCGTGACTTCTCTGAATGATGTTGGAACACCATCCTGTTGTAGTCTTTTCCAGAACGCTGTCCACTGGACCTGTTTCTCATCAATGAACGACTCCGTGAAGATCTCGATTTTCCTGGGCGGTTCCATGCCTCGCTGGTTAAAAGTCAGCCGGATGGCTTCAGCCAGTCTGGCTCCGTCGAAATCGAATTGCCTGGACAACAACCAAATGTCGTAGAAATCCTTCATTCGACTGTTCAACGCCCCCAGCTTGACCATGGTTTCAAACTTTTCCGCGATAGCGCTTTCCCTGCTGTAACAGAGCAGTCGAGGCGCCGGGTAATTCAGCATCGTCGGGAAATTCGATTCTTCAGGTCCTGGATACACGATATCACCGAACCCGATGTCAATCTGCATGTTGGTCCTCGCAGAGCCCAGTGTGCCCCGGAACCGAATCCTGATTCCTTCGTAATTCGCGTCTTCGGTGATCCGCTCAGCCTGAATGGAATCGAGATCAAAGACAAGTCCGTCCGCTTCGACGTCTACGGCCAAGATATCCCGGATCTGTGCGGCGATCTCCACTTCGGTGTTACTCGTTCTTCCGAGCATGTCGATGTCCATGGTCGGACGAAGTTCCGGCGAACGCCAGACCCTCAGCATCAAAGCGCCTTTGAGAATAAATCGGTTGGCGTGAGGGGATTGAGAGAGACGGTAGAGGAATCGTTCCATGGCATAATATTGAAGCAACTCGTTGAATGGTCGTCGGTCGCTCCTGGCGCGGTTAAGGAGGCGCTGCCGGACAGACGCGGGGATATTTTCGGGAGACTTCATACCGTTGCCTCTATGTATGGTCGCATCGCCTTTTCGACTCGGCAGACCCTGGCGTATTTCAGCAGTTCACCGAGGTCGAACTTCTTTCGTGTCTTGTAGAATTTCAGCGCTTCCAGCACCACGTCCATTCCGATCTTATTGCGAAACTTGAAGCAGTCGGCCAGCGTTTTTTCGGGGCTGTAGATCTTGACGGACACTCCGTCCATCATATGTTCCACGATGCCGGAGCTGTAAGCTTCATTCAAAAATCGGTGGGCCCGGATGGGCGGATAGTCGAGTGATGGCATCCGTGAGCCTCTTGGCACCGCCACGGAAACATGATGCGGAACCTGCGTCGTGATGCCATGATAGGCCAGCGCGGAGATAAAACAAATAACGGCGTTCGGAAAGCGAAGGCTCACCGTAACCAGATCGGGGTTATTGATTGGAGGCAGTTCCGCCAGCCGATAGATACCCCTGCTCACCTGCTCGATGACGCCCTTATCCCTGAGCGAATAGAGCATGTAGCGTGTGATTCCGTGCTCGATGGCCTCGCTCATGCGAAGCTGCCCGCCGTGCTTACGGAAAATTTCTTCGGGTCGCCTTTTCATTTATAGCTCCAGACATATTGTTGCCACTTATAAACAAGTGGTAACAATATGTCTGATTTGTATCGAAAAATCAAGCGGAAAATCGAAACATTCAGAGGATGTCTTTTTGTAATCTTAAACGAAAGAGTCCAGAGTGAAATAGGGAGGATGTCCCCGTATTTCATGCCCGTATTTCCAAATCAAGATGGAAAAATAAATCTGTCCCCTTATTTCCATTTCCAGGACGTAATGGAAAACGGGTTTTGCAGCAGACCACTGTTTGTTTCCTCATTTTGACAAGAAAACAATCGCAATACCAATAATAAGCATAATTATCATAAATCCTAAAAACTTCCTAATAGCA
>JAUSPK010000059.1 GCA_030655735.1 Syntrophales bacterium
TCTTCCTCAACAATGCATCTGCACAGGTCTATGCATTCGTCACAGATATAGGCAGTAGGACCGGCAACGAGTTTTTTGACCTCGTTCTGTGTCTTTCCACAAAAAGAGCAGAAGAGCAATTCCTGCTCGCCACTATCAGAATTTTTTCCCATGAAAGGTTTCCTCTTACTTTGTCCTCTTTATAATAATTTCGTCAATTATACCATATTCTTTAGCCTGGCTGCTCGTCATGTAATAATCTCTATCCGTATCGGTCTCAACCTTTTCAACAGACTGACCGGTGTGCCGTGCCAGGATTGTATTGAGGTCCTGTTTTAATCTCAATATCTCTTTCGCCTGAATACCAATATCGGTCGCCTGCCCCTGCGACCCGCCGAGGGGCTGATGTATAACTATCCTTGAGTTCGGCAGGGCACTCCTCTTCCCCTCTTCACCCGCCGCGAGGAGAAGCGCCCCCATACTCGCTGCCTGCCCCATGCAGATGGTGTGGACAGAAGGCCGTATATACTGCATCGTATCATATATGGCCAGACCGGCGCTGACAACACCTCCGGGCGTGTTCAGATAAAACGATATCTCCCTGTCCGGATCTTCCGATTCCAGATACAGCATCTGGGCTATGACAAGGTTAGCGACATCGTCATCTATAGCCGATCCAAGAAAGATAATCCGATCCCTCAGAAGCCTGGAATAGATATCGAAAGACCGTTCCCCCCGACCATCCTGTTCAATGACCATAGGAATGAGAGGCATCATTCTTCTCCTTTTTCCTTTTTCTTGCCTTTCTTGAGCGCGGTTATCGTGGCCCTTCCTTCGATAAAATCGAGGGCCTTCTGCTCAAGCAATTCGTCCCTGAGACGATCCTTCATCTCATTGCCCTCATAGGCCTTCTTGACGGACTCGTAATCCTGAGCGTATCTTTGAGCGAGTCCCCTCAGTTTCTCTTCAATCTCTTCCTCACCAACCTCGATGGACTCCTTCTTCGCAATTTCGCTCAATATAAACGATGCCTTGACCATCTTGACTGCCTGGTCGTTAAATCTGCCGTGCAGATTATAGCTTATCTCAGCAGCCTTGTCGTCCGGCATACCGTTCTGTACCATCCTCTGGCGTGCATCCAGCATCATGGTATAGACCTGCCGTTCCACCCAGGCGGAGGGGACCTCAAATTCGTTCTTTTCCAGCAGTTTGTCAATGATCCTGTTTCTCAGCTCTCCCTTGATCCGTGCCTCGCCCTCTTCCCCAAGTGATTTTTTTACATCCTCCCTAAGGTCTTTGAGGGTCTCATACTTTTCGAAGTTCTTTATAAACCCCTCATCCAGTGCGGGCAGGATCTTCTCGCGGATGTTTTTGAGGGTTACCGAAAAGAGGACCTCCTTCCCGGCAATGTCCTTCGCGCCGTAATCATCGGGGAATGTCACCGTAATATCCCTGGGCTCCCCCTTTTTCATCCCTATAAGCTGTTCCTCGAATCCGGGGACAAAACTCTGGGAGCCCAGTTGGAGCGTATAGTCTTCGGCCGCCAGTTCCTTGCGTGCCTCTCCATCGAGCTTCCCCTCAAAGTCAATCAGGGCGAAATCATCCTCGGCAAGCGCCCGGTCATCCGTGACATCTTCAAGTGTGGCGTACATCTGCCGTATCTGCGTGAGCCTCTCTTCGACATCGGACTCGGCAATATCAAGTTTTTCCTTTTCCAAGGCAAGTCCGGCATAGTCCTTGGGGTCAAGTGCCGGCTGGATCTCAACGGTGGCGGTAAAGAGGAGATCCTCCCCCTCTGTTATCCCCTTCTGATCTATAACCGGCTGTGCCACAACCTCTATATCATTCTTTTCAACGGCCTCGGTATAGTGTTTTGTAACCAGGTTGGATATCGCCTCTTCCTTTACACTTTCTGCGTAGTGCGCTTCGAGGACTGCTCTGGGCGCCTTCCCCGGCCTGAATCCCTTGATCTTCGCACTCCTGCCCACCGTTTTGTATATCGAATCGAGTTCCTTTTTCACGTCATCCCAGATGACCTCAAAGGACAACTTCTTCTCCACGGAGCTGACATCTTCTATCTTCACTTCACTGGCCATATTACCCACTCACTTACTCCTTTGCACATTTTGAGGTACTCACGACGAGGAGATGCATCACATAACCCTTTTAGTATGGTGCGAGAGAGGGGAGTTGAACCCCTATCCGCTTTCGCGGGCTGGATCCTAAGTCCAGTGCGTCTTCCAGTTCCGCCACTCTCGCAATTCACAAGAGCATTGCTATATTAGTAATCGCAAGACCGATTGTCAACTGTGAATAGAGCGGCATTTCGAATGCTGTCGCCCGCACCCGCTCCTCCAAACAAAAACCGCCCGTAACGGCGGTTCCACAATACACAAAAATGGTCGGGGCGAGAGGATTCGAACCTCCGACCCTCTGAACCCCATTCAGATACGCTACCAGACTGCGCTACGCCCCGACTTTGGTGGTGAGATATCACTATAGTTTTTCTCTGTCAAGAACAAGAAGGCATGTTAATGGAAAGATACCCTTTTATACGGTCATACTTCTTTTTTCCAAGGCCTTTTATCCGTTTCAGTACGTCAACTTCCGAAAAAACCCCTTTTTCTTCCCTGAACCGTACTATTTTCGATGCCGTCCTGCGACCAATTCCGGGAACGAGCACCAAATCCTCCACCGTCGCCTTATTGAGATCGATCGGCATACCGAGGGCGAGCAGGGCGGAGGCGGACATATCACCGGTGGTTACCCGGTATCGGGCCGTGTCACAGGTGACCCGGTCTCCGGAGTGGACCACCCCGGCGAGATCGGTCTCTTTGAATCCCGAGACATCATCAACCTCTGCCTCTCCGAAGAGATCGCGAATCGTTGCCCCGCGCGAAAGGAAGTAGATCCCGGCATGATCCTGATCTCCGGCAAGCTCCACCGTGATACCGAAGCCCTCCCACTGGGAAGAGACGGCAGATTCCCCGGGGGAACATACATACTGGGAAACGTCCCTGGCGGCATACACGAACACCACCACGATCACGATTCCGATAGCCCCGTAGATCTGCCTGCCGGCAAGGGTCTTTTCCTTCATCTTCGTTCACATATGATCAGGGTTCCTGCTCCAGGCCGAAAGCGTCATGCAGGACCCTGACGGCCAGTTCCGTATACTTGGCCTCTATAACACACGATATCTTTATCTCGGACGTACTGATCATCAGAATATTGATCCCCTCATCCGCAAGGGCCACGAACATCTTCGACGCGACACCGGACTGGCTCTTCATGCCGACGCCGACTATGGATATCTTCGAGATATTCTCATCATATTCTATCTTTGAGGCACCCATATCTATTGCGACCGGGTCAAGGAGCCTCCGAGCCTCTCCAATATCCTTCCGGGAAACGGTAAAGGTCATGTCGGTAGAGCCTTCGCTGCTCGCGTTCTGGATAATCATATCAACCACAATGTTATGCTCGGACAGGGGCGTAAACAGCCGGCCGGCAATACCCGGTTTGTCCGGTACATGAACAACCGTAACCTTGGCCTGGTCCCTGTCGTATGCCACGCCGGAGATAACTCCTCTTTCCATCTCTTCATCCTCCCTGGTAACCAATGTTCCACTATCCTCGCTGAAAGAAGACCGTACATACACCGGAACTCCATACGTCTTAGCCAACTCCACGGAGCGATGCTGAAGGACCTTCGCCCCCGCACCCGCCAGGCTCAGCATCTCATCGTACGACACCTTCTTCAGTTTGCGCGCCTTGTTATACAGATTCGGATCCGTCGTGTAGACTCCATCCACATCGGTGAATATCTCACAGAAATCGGCCTTGAGGCAGGCCGCGATGGCCACTGCGGTGGTATCCGAACCACCCCTCCCCAGCGTGGTTATGTTTCCCTTCTCGTCAACACCCTGAAAGCCGGCTACAACGACGACCCTCCCCCTCTTCAGTTCATCCGCTATCAGCCCGGTTTCAACATCGAGTATCTTCGCGTCACTGTGAACTTCGTCCGTCAGTACCCTCACCTGATGGCCCAAAAGAGATATCGCGGGGTACCCCATCTTGTTGAGCATAATCGCCAGGAGTGATACGGATATCTGCTCACCCGAAGAGACAATCACATCGTATTCCCTCCGGTCCGGCTCTCCCCCGGAAGCGCTGTTGGCCAGCTGGATAAGCCGGTCTGTCTCGCCCGCCATGGCCGACATAACGACCACCATATCGTTTCCGTCCTCCCTGGCTCTCGCCACCCTCCGTGCTATGGCCTGAATCTTTTCAAGATCCGCCACAGAGGTGCCGCCATATTTCTGCACAATCAGCGCCACGTGTCAAAATCCTCCCTTTCTCAACATTCCGATAATCGAAGATACATCTACTTCACAGGAAATTCTCATCTCCCTTGTATTACTGTCGCCTCCATGTTCCAGATTGATCATCAGGGTTCCGGCGGGAAGGATATCGGCAACCTTCTCGGCCCACTCGATAACCACGACACCATCCCCGTAAAAGTACTCTCTGTACCCCATATCCTCCAGATCACGAGGCCCGGACAGGCGGTACACATCCATATGATACAGGGGAATCCGCCCGGGGTACTCATTGATCAGCGTGAAGGTAGGGCTGGTGACGTAATACTTTTCCGGAATCCCCATCCCCTGCGCGATTCCCTGTGTCAGGCATGTCTTCCCCGTACCGAGTTCGCCCGTCAGGCCCAGGACCTGCCCGCCGGTCAGGTTCTCTCCTATGATCCTCCCGATATCCAGGGTGCCCCCGGGACTTTTAGAAATCAGATCAAAACGTGTCATCATCTACATTTCAAGAACGATAAAGGCCACGGCATATCTGTCGGTATGGGAAATACTGATATGGCACTCCGTTATACCGACCCTGTCCACCATCTCCCTCGCCCTTCCGTGGAACCGCAGCTCCGGTTTACCCTCCGCCCTGTTTATGACCTCCACGTCCCTGAATCCAACGCCACCGGCCATTCCCAGGCCAATACCCTTCAGAAATGCCTCCTTTGCCGCAAATCGTGCCGCAAAATGCTGGGCGGGATAGGACTTCGCGCTGCAATAGTTTGTCTCCCCTTCGGAATACACCTTCCAGATAAAGCTTTCACGCCATTTTTCTATAATTCTTTCGATCCTCGATACCTCAACAAGGTCTGTTCCCACCGCGTAGATCATCTCTTTATCTCATCGGCAACTAGTGATACCTTCTTCATAAATCCAACATCGTGGACCCTGACGATATGCGCCCCGTTCAGTATGGAGGCGGTCACACTCGCCGCCGTGCCCTCAAGACGCTCTTCGGGGTGCTCTTTTTTAGTGATTTCTCCGATAAACCGCTTGCGCGACGCGCCCACCATGATCGTCCTCCCCAGGGTTTTCAGTTCCCTGAGATGCCGCAGGATGGCGATATTGCCCGCCGTGGACTTGCCGAAGCCGATACCGGGATCAATGATGATATTCTCCATGTCCACCCCCGCCGAGACGGCCGCCTCGATCCGTTCCTCCATAAACCCGGCAATCTCCCCCATGAGCGACCGATAGGACAGATCCCCCTCCTGCATCGTCCGGGGCTCCCCCCTCATATGCATCAGGACGACGGGCACCCGGTGGGCAGCAACGACCTCCGGCATCTGCTCGTCGAATTGCATAGCGCTGATATCATTCACCATCTCCGCCCCGGCCTCCAGCGCGCGACGCGCCACAGCGGCCTTCGTCGTGTC
>JAUSPK010000060.1 GCA_030655735.1 Syntrophales bacterium
GCCCTTCGGGGTCACGAACTCGGCGAGATAGATATCCCCCATGTCTATCAGGCATACATCGGCACCCTCGGAAGAGAGGGGATGTCCATCCACGGACGTGCAGAAACAGGTGGTGTAGGGGGGATGGACACAGGCCAGTGAAACGATGGTGGTCTTTTCCCGGCGCTCGATATAGTAAGGATCCTGGTATTTCGGATCGTTAAACAGGTTGTCGAGCAGGGCAAAGCTCCTGGCATCACAGGGACGGACACCGAAAAGCACCGCTTCCTGTGTCTCTCCTTCCACGGTGGAAAGCTCCTTGCCCCTCTCCGTCCTCATGTATCTCATCATGACTTCGGTCTGCGGGAAAAAGAAGTTCTTCGGGGCGTTCTTCGCATTATCAAAATCCAGGAGAGGTTCCATTCCCTCCTCCAGGACCTTGAAGAGGAGATTATCCTCATCCCGGACGGGGGCATACACAACCGTGGTCTCCGCCATCTTTTTGATTATACCGGCCAAGGCGTCTTTTTTTATTACTCTCTTTTCCATATCTTCCCTTAGTTGCCTCGTTTATTGTATCAAAATGTAAAAACCCTATAGCAACCCCAGAGATGTCAGAAGGGGTATCGGGTCAACGTTGTGCATCTTGAACCACTCTTCAGTCCCCTTCAGACCCAGGGCAAGCGCTATGATCTCGGTAAAGTAAAACGCCGGGATCCTCCCCTTTTCACTGGCCCGTGTATCCAGATTGGCAAAGCAGACCGGACAGGCCGTCACGATGCAGTTCGCCCCGGCCTCTGTGGCCATCATCATCATTTTGTCCACGAGGCGAACGACTATCTCGGTCTTGCTGAGGGTCAGGCTCCCGCCGCAGCAGTCTGTTTTGCATGACCAGTTGCGGGCATCGGCGCCAAGAGCGTTCATGATCCCATCCATCATATACGGATTTTCGTAATCGTCGAACTGGCACACCTCGGGGGGCCGCAGGAGGAGACACCCGTAATAGGAAACCGGCTTCAGACCATCGAGTTTCCTGGTGACCGCCTCACTCAGTTTTTCAAGGCCTATGTCATTATAGAGGATGTCTATCGGATTTTTTATCGAGACACTGGCATCATACTTCGCGCCGATGATCCCCTCTATCTCAGCCTTCAGAGCGTCATCCCCTTCGAGGTGATGCTGGGCGCTCTTGAAACGATTAAAGCAGGCGGCGCAGGGGACCATCATGTCCAGTTTATCCTTCTGCGCGGCAATGATATTGCGCGCCGGAAGGGCGACAGACAGTTTAAAATTGGTCATATGGGCCGAAGACGCGCCACAGCAGGACCAGTCAGTGATCTCCTGCAGCTCAATCCCCAAGGCATCGCTGACGGCCTTCACCGACAGATCATATTCCTTCCCCGTGGCGTGGAGCGAACATCCTGGATAGTATGAAACTTTCAACTACAGCCTCCTTCAACATCGGGTACAAGCTTACACGCTACTTGCCCGTTGACTTGAATATTTTTCGTACCGATCCCATATCCTTTGTCCTGGGAGAAATGGGCTTTATCTTCCCCTTCATGAACATACTCATTCCCAGACCCAGATCGGAGAAAAGATCGCCCGACTTCAGCTTGTAATGGACAAGCATCGTGGGTTCATTGATCCGCCCGCCCATCTTGATGCTGGAGAGGAATGCCTCGTGAAACTTGACAACATTTTTCTCACCCTTCGACACACCCGCTTCTATCGCCATCTCCCTGAGGGTATCCATCATCCGCGCGATATCAACTTCATTGGGGCATCTCGTTACGCATGTCTCACAGGAAGCGCACAGCCATATGGTGGAACTGCCCAGGACCTTTTCCTTCATCCCCATCTGTATCATCTTGACGACGGCGTTGGGATTGTACTCCATCGCAAACGCAACCGGACACCCGGCCGTGCATTTTCTACAGTGGAAACAGCTCTGTATCGGGACTCCGCCCACCCTGTCATTCACTTCTTCCAGAAAGGTACTCATTCTCTTCTCCGCTTTCTATGGTTCAAAGATAAATTCTTCCTTATCATCCTCCGTATGAACACTAAGGGAGGGAGCGCTCTCCATCGACTCTCCGGCTCTGTGCTCAAACAGCTGGAAATCGTCCTTGTCCAGTTTTTTGAGAAATTTCCTCAGGTCAACACCCATGGGACATACCTCCAGGCATGAACCGCAATCAACACAGCGGCCGACCATGTGGAACATCCTCATGAACTGGAACACCTGCGTATCGGTCTCATCGATGCCGACACCCACCCACCTGGGCTGGTTCTGCTCGACAAAACAGGCCTTGCAGTAACAGGAGGGACACGTATTGCGACAGGCGTAACACCGCATGCACTTGTCCATCTCCTTCGTGAAATAGGCCCACCGTTCGTCCACGGAAAGGCCTTCAAAGGCCTCAACGCCTTCATATTCCTTCTCCACATCGGGCATCGGCGGGGCAGCCTCACCGATCATCACGTCCGATATGATGGGGTTATTGAATCGGCAGGTCAGGCAATTGTCGGCGAGCACCTCTTTCAGGGAAACACGTTTCTCTCCGTCTTTCGTCTGTAAGGACAGGCTGTCTCCCGTTGCGGAGCATGCTATGATCTCTTTGCCGTCCACGGCGACCGACATCTTCTTATTGGCGACAAATCCCGCGCAGGGGACCCCGATAATAACAACCTGATCACGGTCATACTGTTTCTCCTGGAGGTGGATTATCAGAGATCGGGTGGTACATCCGCGAGCGATAACGCCGACGGTCTTTTTCGTTCTCTCCTCCGGCTTGGCTCTCTTTTGAGACTCCTTGTGCCCAAAG
>JAUSPK010000028.1 GCA_030655735.1 Syntrophales bacterium
CCCGGCACTGAAAGGAAATCCGGACGGCAAGCTGCGCCTTATCCTTGAACTCCAGCCCATGGCCTTTCTGGTGGAACAAGCCGGGGGAATGGCCACAGACGGTACGCAACGTATCCTTTCGATTCAGCCAAAAGCCCTCGATCAACGGTGCCCCATCTATATGGGGAGCACGTACGAGGTGGAGAAGGCAAAGATGTTCCTAGGGGGTTGATCTGCTATCTCAACACAATATATACCGAACCTATTTACAGAGGGACATGTCATGATTTACCGAACCATTGACCAGCTGAAGCACAACATCACCGGTGTGCTGGCAATCGACGGAAGGGACGTCGTCATATTGGACGAAAGACGCCTGCGGGGCGCCCTGATCGATGATCTGGTGTATTCCGCCGTATTCAGCACCGACAGCGAGGTGAAATCATCCGCACGTTGGCTGATCCGGAGGGCCGGCGCACGGTTGGGGTGCATGGCTTGCTCGATCCAGGCCCTTTACGAGGCGATGGGAAGCGGCGCTGTTTCGGGATTCACGGTACCCGCGATCAATCTGCGCGGGATTACCTATTACAGCGCCCGGGCGGCATTCCGCGCGGCCATGAAAGCCGGTGCCGGACCCATCATCTTTGAAATTGCCCGCTCGGAGATCGGGTATACCGATCAACGTCCCTCGGAATACACCGTCGTGGTAACCGCCGCCGCGATAAAGACCGGGTACACGGGCCCCCTCTTTCTCCAGGGTGACCACTTCCAGATCAACGCAAAAAAATATACTGCCGACCCGTTTGCGGAGGTCCAGGCAATCAAATCACTGATACAGGAGGCGATCGAGGCGGGGTTTTATAACATCGATATCGATGCCTCCACCATCGCTGACTTAAGTAAACCAACCATCCGGGAGCAGCAGGAGGGGAACTATTCCATAACCGCGGATATAACCGCCATGATACGGCAGACAGAACCGGCAGGCGTGACCGTATCAATAGGCGGAGAGATAGGGGAAATAGGGGACAAGAATACCACAACAGAGGAATTTACCGTCTTTATGGACAACTATCTCACGGAGCTGGGCGAGAAGGGGGCGGGGCTGAAAGGGATCAGCAAGATCAGTATCCAAACGGGAACCACCCACGGAGGCGTTCCACTGCCTGACGGTTCGATCGCAGAGGCGAAGATAGACTTCGACACACTGGAGGAGATCTCTCGTGTGGCAAAATCCGAATACGGTCTGTCGGGGGCCGTTCAGCACGGTGCATCAACCCTCCCCGACGAGGCGTTTGACCGGTTTCCGAAGACGAAAACCTCGGAGATACATCTTGCGACAGGGTTTCAGAATATCATATATGACAGCAGGCACTTCCCCGCAGACCTGAAAGACAGGATATACGCATACATTAACACAGATCTGAAGGGGGAACAGAAGGAAAACGACACTGACGAGCAGTTCATCTACAAAACCAGGAAAAAGGGGTTCGGGCGATTCAAGAAGGATATGTGGGATCTCCCGCCCGACATCCTGGAGGCAATCGGGGCGGAGTTGGAGGACAAGCTTTCATTTCTGTTCGACAGGCTCAATCTGTCCGGCACCAGAGACATTATGGATAGATTTGTAAAACCCGTCGACGTCCCTCTGAAAATTCCGCCGCCACTGGCACAATAGAAATTCTTCAAGACTAATGACGCCGCAAAACGTCTCGGCAACGTGCCATCCCGGACAGGCGTACACCCGTCTCCCCGTACCATCCCTTTGACGGACATCAGGCGCACAAGAAAATACCACACGATTTAAACGCCTTGTCCGAACAGGATATGAGAAGCGAGGTCGACAAATTGCCCAAGGGGCTGAACAATTGCCTTGACATGCGATTTCCATTCTTATACTTTCCCAGGGAATACATTATTATAAACTGGTTTTACTAAAGGTAACTTCAGGGGGAGGTATCCATGGAAACAGGCATGATGATACTCGGCTTTCTTATGTCGGGCCCGAAAACCGGTTACAAGATGAAGAACATAACCGGGAAGATGATGATAGCGTACAACCTGAGCCTAAACCAGATTTACCCCGCGCTGCGAAAGCTTGAGACGGCCAACCTGGTAAAAAAAGAGGTGGTCTTTCAGACCGGCAAGCCCAACAAACATATGTATACCATAACCGAGGAGGGGAAAGAACTTTTCAAGCAAAGCCTGATTGCGCCGCCCGATCCCATAGACTACGATCTAGACTTCCTTGTCAAACTGTTCTTTTTCAGATTCCTCGACAAGAAGAATGTTATCCGCCAGTTCGAGCAGGAAATCATATCACTTGACGAACAGCTCGAAGATTTCGAACAGGTCCAGCCTGTTGTCGAACATGAAGGAACCGAAGACGGCAGATTTATCTATTCAACGATCGTCTCCTTTATGCAACTGTTGAGAGATCGATATTCCGACGAGCTTGAAAAAAGAAAAAAGGCATACGCCTTACGGTAATCGTGAAAAGTAGAAACACCTACCCTGTTTTTTCTTGCCTGCGTCCCGTGAGAAATGCTATGAGTACCTCCCTGTATTTTGGGGGTCAATATCCGGGAACGGTAACGATGTGGGGGTTCAATCGGGACTGACACCCTGACTGACACATCGAAGAAACCACCTTTACCGTCGGGGCGAGGGTCAGGCGGATTAGACCATAGTCCGGGGAAAAACAAAAAGTGATAAGAAAAGGAAGGGAATTAGATGGCAACTGGTTATCCTGAAATCTACGAACAATCCATCAACCACCCTGATCAGTTCTGGGGGGAGGCCGCCGAGACGGTACAGTGGGAGAAAAAGTGGGACACGGTATTGGACGACACCAAAAAACCGTTTTACCGGTGGTTTGTCGGAGGCATGCTGAACACCTGTTACAATGCGCTGGATTATCATGTAGAAAATGGCCGGGGGAACCAGACAGCCATAATCTATGACAGCCCGGTGACAGACACCGTGAAGAAGATAACCTATGGTGAGCTTCTCGAAAAAGTCTCGACATTCGCGGGCGTCCTGCGAGACCTTGGCGTATCAAAGGGGGACACGGTTATCAT
>JAUSPK010000072.1 GCA_030655735.1 Syntrophales bacterium
CTGAACCATTTTATCAGGAAAGGATTTACAACTTGTCTGCATTTATAACCGAAGAGAAACGAACACATTACTGCGGCAGCCTCAGGGCACAGCACGCGGGCGCACAGGTCGTCCTGATGGGGTGGGTCCACCGGAGGAGAGACCTAGGTGGGCTGATCTTCATCGACCTGAGGGACCGGGAGGGGACCATTCAGGTCGTCTTCGACCCCGAAAAGGGACCGCAGGCACACGAACTGGCGCACAGCATACGAAACGAATTCGTCCTGGCGATAAAGGGGCGGGTGAATCTTCGCCCCACCAATATGATTAACCCGTCGCTGAAGACCGGCGAGGTTGAGGTCGCCGCCGATGAGCTCGAGATACTAAACGAATCGGAAACGCCCCCCTTCGTCCTTGACGGCGAGACTGCGGTATCGGAAAACCTGCGTCTCAAATACCGGTACCTGGACCTGAGACGCAAGGGCATCCAGCAGAACATCATCCTGAGAAGCAAGGTCGCTGCAGAGACGAGGATGTACCTCCAGGGAGAGGGCTTCATAGAGATCGAGACCCCCTTCCTGACAAAGAGCACGCCCGAGGGCGCCCGCGACTACCTCGTTCCGAGCAGGGTCACCCCGGGGAGCTTTTACGCCCTCCCCCAGTCCCCCCAGCTCTTCAAACAGCTGCTGATGGTATCGGGTTTCGACAAGTACTACCAGATCGTCAAGTGCTTCCGCGACGAGGACCTGCGGGAGGACCGCCAGCCCGAGTTTACCCAGATAGACATGGAGATGTCCTTTATATCGGAGGACGATATCACCGGTGTTATTGAGGGGATGATGGCGCACATCTTCGAGGCATGCCTCGGCAGAAAGCTCCAGACCCCCTTCCCCCGGCTCACCTACCGGGAGGCGATCGACCGGTATGGGAGGGATAACCCCGACACGCGTTTTTCCCTCGAGATTACGGACCTGACCGATATAGCCGGAAAATCGGAATTCCGCGTCTTCTCGGAGGCGGCAAAAAGCGGTGGGGCGATCAAGGCCCTGACCTTGGCGGACGGGAAGGCCCTCTCCCGCAAAGACCTTGACGCACTCGGAGACATCGTCAGTCCCTACGGCGCGAAGGGGGTCGCGTGGGTGCGGATGGGTGAGGACGGATGGACCGGATCGCTGGCCAAATTTTTCAACCCGGAAGAGATGCAGCACGTCCATGAAAGGACGGGCGCTCAGACGGGCGCTCTGATTCTTTTCGTCGCCGATGCCGCGGATGTTGTCAATGCCTCCCTCGGCGCCCTGAGGGTCCACCTCGCGAAAAGGCTGGGGCTGATCGACCCGGACGCCCTCGCCTTTACCTGGATTACCGAATTTCCGATGTTCGAATACAGCAAGGCGGAGGATCGCTATATGGCGACACATCACCCCTTCACCTCCCCGGCGGCACAGGACATACCCCTCCTCGAGACCGACCCCGGCAGGGTCAGGGCCCGGGCCTATGACCTCGTCCTGAACGGCTCCGAGATAGGGGGAGGGAGTATCCGTATCCATAAATCGGACGTCCAGTCGATGATCTTCAAGGTCCTCGGCCTGGGGGAGGATGAGGTCAGGTCAAAGTTCGGATTCCTCCTGGACGCGCTGAAGTACGGGACACCGCCGCACGGCGGGATAGCCTTCGGTCTCGACCGCATGATCATGATCATGGCTGGGGCCGAATCCATACGGGATGTCATAGCCTTCCCGAAGACACTGAAGGCGACCTGCCTCCTGACCGACGCACCATCTGAGGTCAGCGCCGATCAGCTTGCAGATCTGTCACTGAAGATCATATAGAGGCCCTGCGTCCGATGTCCCTTCGCCCTTGACAGGGGTCCGGGATATCCATATAAGTACGTATTGTTATCATTGCCGCGGCAGGAGCGATCCCGTACGATAAAGGGGGTATAGGGATGAAAAAAGGCTTGTTTTTATCCATACTTGTTTCGGTGGGTCTTGTCTTCCTCGTTTCATCATGTACGTGCACACAGGATGTCGTCCGGACACCTGGTGCACAGCAATCCGCCGTCGTGGAGGAGACCGGGACAGATGCAGAAAACCCCACTCCGGCACAGGCGCCGGAAGAAGAGGCCCCTCTTGTCAGGGAACACGTCGTCAAGGGTGGCGAGTGTCTCTGGTGGATTGCGGAATACGAGGACATCTATAACGACCCATTCATGTGGCCGCTGATCTACAGTGCCAACAGGGACAGAATAGAAGATCCCGGCTGCATCTACCCGGAACAGATACTCCGCATCCCGAGAAGCGGACATACCCTGGATGAGATCAAAGAGGCGCGGCGCCAGGCCGGAGCGCCCCGTCCATACACACCGCCGGAGGGATGCCAGCCGCCCCTCGATTAGACACACCACTCAATTTACCGTTCAGAGAGGGCGCGCGAGCGCCCTCTCTCTTTGTGCCCCGGCGAGACAGTATCCCCCTTAGTATTAAAAGGCTGGCCGCTCCGGGAAAGGCTTGACACCGGCGCCTCAACTGCGTTAGGGTTCCGGCCTGGCTTGGCAGGCTGTCATCTGCCGGTTATCAGGAAGGAGTTTGTTATGGGATTATCAAAGGGAACGCTGACCTTCACACGATATCGTGTTACCGGGGAGCTGCCGGACGCGCTTGCGGATTTTATGGACAGGCAGATCAAGATCTTCGCCTTCAGGGAGCTGTCGGCCGGAACGGACGAGAAGGCCCTGGGGTGGACCAGCCTTGACAATGTACTGGATACCGATTTCGAATACGCGAACTACTCGATTGGCGACTACTACGTCTTTTCCCTCCGTATCGACCGCCGGGCGGTCCCCCCTTCCCTCCTGAAACTGCGGGTGCTCAAGGCGGAAAAGGAGTTCTTGGAGGAAAAGGGCCTGAAGAAGCTCTACAAGGGACAGCGCGAAGACATCAGAGAGACCGTCAAGCTGGGGCTGCTGAGCAGGGCTCAACCCGTCCCCTCATTCCAGGAGGTCTGCTGGTCGGTCTCAGGGAAATGGCTGCTGTTCGGAACCCTCACAGAGAAGGTAAACGACGATTTCAAGGAGCTGTTCAAGCGATCGTTCAACCTGTCCCTCTTACCCTTTCTGCCCTGGGACACGGACTCTCTGCCCGACGGCCTCCCGCTCCCCGGAAGGGAATTTCTCACGTGGCTCTGGTTCAAGAGCGAGGAGCGCGGCGGCAGTGTCATGATCCCGGGTACGGGGGACGCAGAGGTGATCTTTCTACAGAAGATCGTCCTCGAATCGGGAGAGGGAGAATACTCCGAGACTGTGGCCTGCAGGGGGCTCCACGCCGACCTCGAAGAGGGAAAATCGGCGCTGCGCAAGGGGAAGAAGGTAACGGAGGCACGCATACAGGTCGGCGCGGGGAATGACCGATTCGAATTCACCTTCAAGGCCGACACCTTTTCCTTCCAGTCCCTCCGACTGCCGGTTCCAACGGATGTGGATGAAGAAGACCGGGACGGAAAAATTCTTGAGAGGATCTACCTCACGGAGGTCGCGATGAAGACAATGGAACAGCTCTTCGCCCTCTTCCTCGAAAAACGCCTGTCCCCCGAATGGGAATCCGGAGAGCTGCCACTTATGAAGAAGTGGCTGGGGGCCTGACAAGGAAACCGGGAACGGTGATTTATACAGATCAGAAAAACCAATCAAAAACAGTTTCTGTTGTACCATTTTTGTAACAGAGAGGGTCGGGTATGCGCGTCAGGCAGTTTCGGTATGCGGCGGACAATCTTGGGTACATCCTGTACACAGATCGATCCGCGCTGGCCATAGACGGCGGTGCCGTGCGAGAGATGTGCGGGTTCATCGAATCGCATGGGCTCAAACTGGAAATCATCACCAATACCCACCAGCACGGGGACCATACCTGCGGCAACCGGGAATTGATCGCCCGGACCGGGGCGCCCTTCATCGACAACCGGACCCTCAACCCAGGCCAGACGATTGAACTGGATGGTGAGAAGATCGAGGTGTATCACACACCGGGGCATTCGGAAGACTCGATCTGCTTTCGAACAGACAACGCGATCATAAGCGGGGATACCCTCTTCAACGGAACCATCGGAAACTGCTTTACCGGCGACCTGGAGGGGTTTTACCGTTCCATCAAGACCCTGCTTGCCCTCCCCAATTCTACTATCGTCTATGCCGGGCACGATTATGTACGCGATTCGCTGGCCTTCGCGCGGAACCTTGAGCCTGAAAACGAGGCGATCGGCTCGTTTCTGGAAAGGTACGATCCGGAGCTCGTTTTCTCGACCATGGAGGAGGAGCGCGCGATGAACCCCTATCTCAGATTCAACGACCCCGCCATCGTCGCCCTCCTTGAACGAAACGGCCTGCCCGTCGCGACAGAGCTTGAACGGTGGAACTCCCTGATGCGGATCGGGTAGTGTCGCCACCATATAACATCCCGCATATTATCAAGAATCTTCCTTGACACAGCTTTCTTCCTGTTTTATCGTTTTTTCGTGATCGGGAAGAATATTGAATAGTGGAGAGAAGCAAGTTCGCCTATTCTTGAGTTCAATCTCGATATATCGGGATCAGGCAAATCTGCCTGATATGTAAATGTTATGCCTATAGAAAGGGGCGCAGTATGTACTGCAAGCATCCCAACCTGCCGCAGCCGGAGAGTCCAAGACAAAGGCTTTGGCGCTATCTGCCTTTCGAGCAATTGCTTCAGCTCATACACGACTCCTCCCTCTATTTCCCCAATATTTCCAGGATGCGTGACAAATGGGAGGGGCTGCTGACAGAAAGAACCAGAGAGCATTTCTTTAAAGTGGAGTATTCAAAGTATGGCAATTCGTCGGCCGCCATCGGATCAATTAAACAATATGAGGAATTCAAAGATGCATTCTACGTCAATTGCTGGCACATGAACGTGCATGAATCGTATCTCATGTGGAAAGTCTATGCCGACAGGGAGTGTGCTATTCAAACGACATTCGAACGGATTACGACCGCCTTTCATGAAACTCCAGCGGAAATTCATGGAGGAATGATCACCTATATCGACTTTGAGCGAGATTCGATGCCGATAGGCAATGTCTTCACTCCGGTATCGCATAAGGATCTTCCCTACCAAGACGAGAAAGAATTTAGGCTATTGTTCTGGAAATCAGCCTTGCAGAACCAAAGTATTTTGGTGCCAGATAACGGCATAAGCATTCCCATCGATTTGGGTCTACTGATCGAAAATATTTTCATAAATCCAACAAGCGTACAGAATTTCAGCGGCCCTCTTCAAGAGGCTATGGCTCGCAAGTCGCTGCATTTTGGAGTACGAAATTCGAGAATCAAGGAATAAACGAAGGGCATAACAATGCGCTGGGAGAAAAAGGGGACAGATTTATTTAATCAGCCAATTCCGGGGACAGCCTACCTATCCCCCGGCCCCTTGGTTCCGCATTCGGCAGCATACAAGATGAGGTAAATAAATTTGAAATACGTGCATGGGTATGATCAAAGTGAAAACATACGGTTGCAGGACCAGGCCTCAACCCTTGTCGAATTATTGCATTCTGACACGTTGTATCCGGCGGGGAGCCACGTCCTTGAGGCTGGGTGCGGCGTAGGCGCTCAGACCATAACGTTGGCCCGCAATAGTCCCGACGCACACATCACCTCAGTTGATATATCCGAGCCTTCGCTTGCGGAAGCCAGGGGAAAAATTGAGGGCGCAGGATTCACCAATGTAACCTTCCGGCAGGGCGACATCTTTAACCTGCCGTTTGAGCCGGAATCATTCGACCACATCTTTATCTGTTTTGTTCTTGAGCATCTGGCACGACCGGGTGAGGCACTCAATTGCCTGAAGAATCTTCTCAAGGTCGGTGGCACCATCACCGTTATCGAAGGAGACCACGGATCGACGTATTTCTATCCTGACTGCGAAGCTGCCCACAAGGCGATTGAATGCCAAGTCAAACTCCAGAAACGAGCGGGGGGCAATGCCAATATCGGCAGAGAGCTATACCCCCTCTTAACCGCAGTGGGTTTCACCTCTATCCACGTATCTCCACGAATGGTGTATGTCGATTCAAGCAAACCCCGGCTTGTCGAAGGCTTCACAAAGAACACGTTCACGGCAATGATTGAAGGCGTACGTGAATCCTCTATTGAGGCCGGTTTGATTGACGGGAAAACCTTTGATGAGGGAATCAATGGTTTGTACAGAACAACACAACCAGACGGGGTTTTTTGCTATACGTTTTTCAAGGCAGTTGCGATAAAGCAATAAGTCGCCGAACCAGAGGTTGAAGAGGGGTGCGCGTCAGCCGGGCGGGTCACAATTTGATTTGACACCTACCAAAATCGTGGTATATTTCCAGCCATGGCAGCGAGAAAAAAAGAGACCGATTTTAATGAGTATTTCGACTTTCTGTGGGGATACGCCCAGTCAAAGAAGATAAGCAAGGGCGCATTCATGAAGGACTCCGGCCTCTCTCCCCAGCGGTTCAGCGAGTTCTCACAGGGAAGCAGAAACATAACCGGGGAGTATTTTCTCAAGATGCTGGAGGGGGTCGGGCTGACCACCGAAGAGGTGGAACGGCTCAGCGACATGCCCTTCTCCGACGAACAGCGCAGCCACCTACAGTTTGACGCCTTCGTCAAGAGCCAGAGGCCCGTTCTGGAAGAGTTGATGAAAGACCCCGCAAAGCTCCAGACATGCAAGGCCGTCATCAAGTTTGACCGGGTCTGGAACGACCGCTATGTCCGGAGGCTGGTCGGGAAACTCCCGGAGCTCAAAAAGCGCACGCAGTCTTTCTGGGATAACCTCTCCCGGCTGTAACGAACTTTCCCTGCATGCCTACCGCCAAGACATCCGGCCGTCTGCATGACGGATGAGGCGAAAAACGAAAGACCATGGCAAAAGAAAAAATCCCCTCAACTCCGGCCATCCGTACCCTCAAGGAAAACGGCGTCACATTCACGCTCCGCGCGTACAAATACGAAGACCGGGGCGGCACGGAGGTGGCCGCTCGTGAACTGGGGTGCGACGAGCACCAGACCGTCAAAACGCTCGTCATGGAGGATGAGCACAAAAAACCCTTCATTATCCTGATGCATGGAGACAGGCAGGTATCGACAAAGAACCTGGCCCGGGCCATCGGAACAAAAGGGGTGACCCCCTGCGACCCAGCCCTTGCGCAGAAGCACACAGGGTACATGGTGGGAGGGACCTCTCCCTTCGGCATACGCAAGGCCATGCCGATTTACGCAGAGGAGAGCATTCTGGACCTGCCGAAGATATTCATAAACGCCGGGCACCGGGGCCTTCTCGCCGAGATGGACCCGGTAGAGATGGCGCGGATCATCGATCTCAAACCGGTACGGGTGGGGATATGAGGGTCAGTTTCACCACTGTATTTACCGACACCCTGCCTCCGGTCGACCCCGCGATCGAAGAACTGAAGGGTTGGTGCCGCAGATTCCATGACCAGGGGCTGACCCCTTCCTATGATGGAGGTTCTCTGGGCAACTTGAGCTTCAGACCCGAGAAAAGGAAGAATTCCTTCATCATCACCGCCTCGCAACTGGAGTTGAAGGACAACCTCACCGCGGACGCGTTCGTGCGCGTTCACACGTGCGATTCCAACCGAGGAATCGTTCACGCGAGCGGCGCACGGGAACCCTCCTCCGAGAGCATGCTCCACTTCGAGATCTACAAGGCGAGGAGCGATATCAACGCGATCTTTCACGGACACTGCGCCCCCATCCTGGAGCGGGCCGAAGAGATGGACCTGGCCGTCACCAGCAGGGAGGAGGCCTTCGGATCTTCCGCCCTCGTGCGGCGAGTCTTGGAGATGCTGGATGACCACACCTTTGTCGTCATGAAAAACCACGGCTTTCTCGCCCTGGGCGCGGACATGGAATCCGCCGGGGAGCTCGCCCTGCGTGTCCACGGTGAATGTAGCCGATAAAAGACGGTATTGACAAAACCCCGCTTCCATACTATGGGTAACGCGTGCCGGAAAGCCACTCAAAGAGAGGTTTGAGTAACTATCATTATTTGTCATTTCGACCGCAGGGAGAAATCTTAAAAGACCTGTATCATTAAGATTTCTCGTCGCTGGCGCTCCTCGAAATGACAAAATTCAAAGGTCTCTCAAAACGAGAAGGAAGCGCGGCGCGCACGAGGGAAAACGGATGGAACAGTTTTTCAACCTCTATAATCAAGGCTTTATAAAGACCGCCGTCTGCATACCGGAGGTCCGGGTGGCGGACCCCGCATTCAACGCCGCGCGCACCCTCGAACTGGCAAAGCAGGCGGCGAAAGAGGGCGCCCTCTTTTCCCTGTTCCCGGAACTCGGCATATCGGCCTACTCCAACGAGGACCTCTTTCACCAGGACGCCCTCCTGGAAGGCACCCTCAAGGCGCTGGAAATCCTCCTTGACAAAACACAAGGCCTCAACATGATCATGGCCGTCGGCGCGCCCCTGCGGGTCGATTCGCTCCTGTTCAACTGCGGTCTGGTCATCTACAGAGGAAAGATCCTGGGGATCGCGGTCAAGTCGTATCTCCCCAACTATCGGGAATTCTACGAGGGGCGCCAGTTCAGCCCGGCCGAGGAGATCATATCGAAGACTATCGACATCTGCGACCAGGACAACATCCCCTTCGGCGCCGATCTGATATTCGAAGCGAAGAATATAAAGAACTTCAACCTGTTCCTTGAGATATGCGAGGATGTGTGGGTTTCCATACCTCCGTCAAGCTTCGCGGCGCTCGCGGGGGCCACGGTCATCGCCAACCTGTCCGCCTCCAATATCACGGTTGGAAAGGCCGAGTACCGCAGCAGCCTCGTCATGAACCAGTCGGCCCGCCTGCTGGCCGCCTACCTATACGCCGGGTCGGGTCCCGGGGAATCCACCACCGATATGGCGTGGGATGGCCACGCCATGATATGCGAGAACGGAAACCTCCTCGCCGAATCGGAGCGGTTCTCACAGGAGGCGCAGATCATCTACGCGGATATCGACCTGGACCGCCTCGTTCAGGACCGGATGCGCATGACCGGCTTCGGCCAGAACGCGCGAACCCACCAGGATGCTGTCGCCCGATTCCGCAAGGTGCCCTTCTCCGTCGAGATTCCAAAAAAAAAACTGCTCCTGACTAGGGAGTATCCCCGCTATCCCTATATCCCCTCGGACCAGGACAAGAGAGACCAGCGGTGCTACGAGGCCTACAACATACAGGTGGGGGGGCTCGCGAAGAGGCTCAAGTCATCGGGGCTCGGCAACCTCGTGATCGGCGTATCGGGAGGGCTCGACTCGACGCACGCCTTGATCGTGACCGCCCGCACCATGGACCTCCTCGGTCTTCCCCGGACCAACATCAAGGCCTACACGATGCCCGGCTTCGCGACGTCGGACAAGACCTACGCCAACGCGACGGCCCTGATGAAATCGCTGGGGGTGGAATCCAACGAGATCGACATCAGAGAAAGCTGCCGGCAGATGTTCCGGGACATCGGTCATCCCTTCGCGCAGGACGATCCGGTCTACGACATAACCTTCGAGAACGTCCAGGCCGGGGAGCGCACGTCGCACCTCTTCCGCATCGCTAATTTCAGGCGGGGGCTCGTCGTCGGAACGGGGGATCTGAGCGAACTGGCCCTGGGCTGGTGCACGTACGGGGTGGGCGATCACATGTCCCACTACAACGTCAACGCGAGTGTCCCCAAGACACTGATACAGTACCTGATTCGCTGGGTGGCAGAGTCGGGCGAGTTCGGCAAAGAGACATCGGAGATTCTGATCGACATACTGGAGACCGAGATAAGCCCGGAACTGGTCCCGGGACAGAACGGGGACCAGCCGGCGCAGGTGACAGAGGAAACGGTCGGACCGTACGAACTACAGGACTTCAACACCTTTTACGTCACGCGGTTCGGGTACCTGCCCTCAAAGATCGCCTTCATGGCGTACTGCGCGTGGAGAGACAAAGGGAAGGGGGCGTGGCCCGCCGTCCCGGATCACAAGAAGAGGCAGTACACCATCGGCGAGATCAAACACTGGCTGCAGGTCTACCTCTACCGCTTCTTCAAGACCAGCCAGTTCAAGCGATCCTGCGTACCGAACAGCCCGAAGGTCGGATCGGGTGGGTCGCTCTCACCGCGGGGAGACTACCGCGCGCCCAGCGACAGCGAGGCCACGGTATGGCTTGAGAACGCGGCAACGATACCAGAGAAGGACAGATAACAAAGATGACAGGAAGGACCTACAGGGATTTCGACGCCACGGAGCTGTACTGCCCCCGATGCAAGAGGGCCGTGCCGGTGCGCAAGAGGCTGCTCCTGGTGCTGACAGGCGGGGACAAATACGATTACACCTGTACCTACTGCGGGACCTCGGTAGGAGACAAGACCGAATCGAACAATGACCCCGGGATAGTTTTAAGATAATCGCAACGCCTTTGCCACAGCATGCAACCGTCAAAATTATGGAGACCCTGTTGTGTTGAATGTATCAGAAAGACGTCAAAAGATCATAAGAGAGATGGTGGGTAAACGGATGCCGCGCCTCTGGTGTCCGCCGCTGACACACTACACGGCAGACGGAGAGGAACTGCTCACCACATTGAAGATGAAGACGGGGGAGGATGACCCCATCAAGGCCATGAGGGTGAGCGGCGTCTGCGGCTTCGTTGTCTGTCCCCCCCGGGGAAGTAAACTGACCCAGGAGGAGATGAAAATCGGCCTTGAGAGCGTGCTTGATCTCGGTCTCCCGACAGCGCTCTACCAGCTCCCGCAGATGACGGACAATGAGATGTTGCCCTCACTGGTCGCGCGGCTGGCGGATCGCCACGCGAATCTGATCCTTTTCAAAGATTCAAGTGGGGAGGATCTGGTCGCGCTTGGAGCGGACGGCCCCCGCGGGCTCTTTCTGACAAGGGGCGCGGAGGGACGCTACGCCCAGTGGCTGCAGGAGACGGGCGGACCTTATAACGGCTTGCTCCTCAGCACCGCTAACTGCTTCCCTGGCGAGCTTCGAACGATCATAGACCTGCTGGAGGGTGGGAGCGTCGACGAGGCGGTTGCCCTGTCGGATCGCTTGACACAGGCGGTGGAGCGGGTATTCGCGCTGGTCGGCGATATCCCCGACGGTAATCCGTTCGCGAATGCGAACAAGGCGATGGATTACTACCGGGCCTTCGGCGCGGATGCCCGGGTCACCCCTCCGCCCAGGCTCCATGCCGGGACGGTTATTCCCAAAGACGTAATCCTGAAAACCGGAGATGCCCTGAACTCGCTGGATCTGATCCCGGAGAGGGGCTATCTGGACCTGGCCTGGTGACGTACCCCCCGGAGACACTTCAACGGGCCTTCGAAAACAGTTATGCCGTAGTCTTTGCGCTGAAGGATTCGCGGGTCATCGGCTCGGGGAGGGGTATCGGAAGGATGATCATAGACGCCATCCTGAAAAGGATCGAGGATTGCAACATCATTCTGTACGCATCCCCCGGAAAGGAAGCTTTCTATGAACGATTGTCATTTCAGCGAATGCGCACGGGTATGGCCCTCTTTCTGAATCCGGAACTAATGAGGCAAAGGGTATTCATCGCACAGAGCGGAGGCTTGAACGCGCGGCCTTATTGAGCACGAAGGCAGTGTTCTGCCGCCTCATGCCGTCCGGCTGTCCTCATGTTATTTGCCTTTTTTGCCCTTCATCGCCTCCTCGATCTTGGCCCCCAGAGAGCCGAACTCCCCGCCCGCGGAGTCATCCTTATAGACCACCACGTTGTCCCTGCCGCCGGAGGTCCCCTCGAAATATTCCCCCAGGACTCCCCGGCTGTGTACATCTTCGTGACAGTAAGCGCACAGATTTTCCCAGTTGCTGCCGTCCGGGGGATTGTTGTGGTGGTTGCCGTCTCTGTGATGAACGGTCAGAAGGTGTCTGCTGGTATGATCAAATTCCCTGCCGCACCGCGCACACACCAGGCCATGCATCGCGAGCGCACGCTCCCGGTAGTCTTCCCCCGCAGGCTTCTTCATGCCCTCTTTCATCTTCCGAACAGCGTCGCCGACGGACTTCTGCGCCTTCGGCCGGTCTCTCCTGACGCTCGACCTGATGCGCCCCGTCTTGCCGTCAAAAGAAATTTTCGTCACTGTCTGCGCCCCCTCTTTTTGAATATTGTTCTTTTATGAGTATCACAACTTCGCCTGACAGTCATGGTATAGAGAGAGTCATTATCATGTTATGCGGGGTCGTACAACGACAGACGCCCAGAGAGATATCAGAAAAAAGTTAAGGGTCTTTGAACATGCGAGAAATACGAGGAATGTTTTATTCACCTGCAGATATTTTGGTATTTAACGAAACACCTTTACTTGCGTTTGGGATCTGTAGGCTCA
>JAUSPK010000076.1 GCA_030655735.1 Syntrophales bacterium
TTCGGCTATCTTCAGCGCCACCTTCGGGCTGCTCGTCGTCATATCAACGACCGTATGGCATTGGCCCGCGGCAGGCACGATTCCCTCTTCGCCGAGGTATACCTCCTCAACATCCCGGGGATGACCGACTATCGTAAATACGATCTCTGCGTTACGGGCGACTTCGGCCGGCGAGGCGCACCAGCGCCCTCCCCTCTCTATGAGACCCTCCGTCTTCTCTTTTGTCCTGTTGTACAGGTAGAGATCATGCCCAGCATCCCGGATGTGCCCCGCCATCGAAGAGCCCATGACGCCTGTGCCTATCCATCCGATTTTCATACGCTTATGCCCCCCTGTAAGCGGGATAAACCTGTCCCGTAAATTTTCCCCTGATGTATCAGATGAGAGGGGAAACATCAATGTATTTTAAGATCCCCTTGATTTAGAAAAGGGCTTCATATACGTACAACCTATGCAGAAAAGGCTCCTCCTCGTCAATCCCTGGATAAATGATTTTGCCGCCTATGACCTCTGGTCCGCGCCGCTGGGGCTCCTCTCTCTCGCCTCTACCCTGAGGGAGAACGGGTATGAGGTTGCCCTGGTTGATTGTCTGAATAACCTTCATAGGGGAATCAGGGCTCCGAAGAGGGCCTCTTCCGGGAAGGGAAACTTCTTCAAAGAGGAGATTGCAAAACCGGAGGCGTTGAGGGATGTTCCAAGAAAATACAGCCGGTACGGCATACCCCCTGCCCTGTTCGAGGCGGATCTTCTCGACATGCCACGGCCGGACGCGATATTTGTAACATCGATGATGACCTATTGGTATCCGGGTGTCTTTGAGACGATAGAGACCCTCCGCCGCGCCCTTCCCGGTGTGCCCGTCGTCCTGGGGGGCAACTATGCCACCCTCTGCACGGGACACGCCACGCGTCATTCCGGTGCCGATATCGTGGCCGCGGGAGAAGGAGAAAAGGCCCTTCCAGGGGTTTTGAAGGACCTTTTCAATGAGCTGCCCTCTTTCATCCCATCCGCGGAAGATCTTGATTCATATCCCTATCCCGCCTTTGACCTTCTCCCAGGCAGGGATCAGGTCTCGGTCATGACATCGAGGGGATGCCCCTTCCGGTGTTCCTACTGTGCCTCACATCTCTTGAGTGGCGAATTCAGACGTAGGAGTCTCATAGCGGTCGTTGATGAGATAGAGTTCTGGAACCGGAAATTCGGAATCAGAAATTTCTCTTTCTACGATGATGCCCTCCTCGTCGAGCCTGAGGCGCGCGCGATACCGATGATGGAAGAGATACTACAGAGGGGGATGGACTGCAGCTTTCACTGCCCCAACGGTCTCCACCTGAGAAACATGGATGCCTCCCTGGCCTCCCTGATGTTCAGGGCGGGTTTCAGAACGATCCGGTTCGGTTTCGAGACCGCAAGTGCCCTCCGACAGACCGACACGGGGGGGAAGGTAACTAATGAGGAGACGAGGGATGCGGTTGCCTGTCTCCTGGAGGCCGGCTACCGGGGGGATGATATAGGTATATACATCTTGTGCGGACTCCCGGGTCAGAGTGCCTCCGAGGTGCGGGAAAGCATCGACTTTGCCCGGTCTTGCGGGGGTAGGCCCGTGATTACGGAATTCTCGCCCATACCGGGCACGCCGATATGGAAAGAAGCGGTAGATGCCTCCCCCTATGACATAGAAGAGGAGCCCCTCTACCACAACAACACCCTTTTGCCCTGCCGCACAGAAGAATTTACCTACGGGATGTACCAGGAATTAAAAAACTTGGCGAGGCGCCCTCTTATATAGCCGTATAACCGGTAGATAAATTGCGAAACCCACAGATTGGCTTGAAGAATCGCCGCAAAGGGTGATAGACTGATAATATATTGATAATAGTAGCATGGCAATTCGTACTGGCAGCAATAGTATGGGAATAGAAACGCGGAGATATTGCGGCATGAACACACTTTTATGGTGGGCATCGAAACTTCTTATAGGGGTGGTCTCCCTTTTTTTCCTCGCACGGGGGGTTGATGTCCTCGTCTATTCGTACACACTGAACAACCCCCTTGAGTTCCTCATGTATTTCTTTTCGTCGAGCATGCTCATTCTTGTGAGCGCGGTGGGTGTCATCTACTGCGCCTTTAAGGTCTTCAGGAAAATAAAGGGTGAACCGGCACTATGACTTCCGTGAGAATTCCCCCTAATCTCTTCTTTAAAAGCCTTGTTGTTGCAGGTATTGCGTTCTGTCTCTTATGCGTAACCTTAATGCCTTGCAATGCGTATAACCTGACAGATAAGGTAAAGGAGTTCACTCTCGAAAATGGCCTTAAGGTCTTGATCGTTGAGAGGCATGCGGGCCCTACCGTCTCTCTGTACATAAGCCACCCGACTGGGGCGATAGATGATGGAGACGGCCATACGGGCACCGCGCACTTCCTTGAGCACATGCGCTTCAAGGGAACAGAGACCATCGGAACACGTAATTCTGATAAAGAAAAAAAAATCCTCCGGAAGATCCATGAAACGGGCAGCACACTCGATCATGAAGAGATGAAAGGGGACGGTGCCGACGGACAGAGGATAAAGGAGCTGAGGGAACGCCTTGAGGCGCTCCAGGCGGAGGCCGGAAAGTTGAGCATCCCGGCGGAGATAGACCGCCTCTACACGGAAAATGGCGGGGGAGATCTCAACGCCTTTACGGGTCAGGACATCACCACCTATCACGTAAGCCTGCCTGCAAACAGGATAGAACTGTGGGCAAGAATAGAATCGGACAGGTTGGCAAATCCCGTTTTCCGCGAATTTTATTCGGAGCGTAACGTGGTTCTGGAAGAACGCAAACAGCGAGTAGCCTCCGATCCCGGAGGAAAGCTCCTGGAGCAGTTTCTGTCCACCGCCTTTATTGCTCATCCCTACCGGCGGCCAGTGCTCGGTTGGCCCTCGGACATGCGTTTTCTGGACTTCGATTACACGTTGCAGTTCTTCAGGACCCACTATGCACCCAATAATACCATTATAACCATCGTGGGTGATGTATCACCAGAAGGGGTCATGGAGATCATACGACGCTATTTCGGTCCCCTCTCCCCCCGCACGGTACCATTGCGGCGCGTTACAGAAGAACCCCTCCAGACCGGAGAGAGGAGGGTGGAGCTGGCCTTCGACGCCGCTCCCCGTCTCATCATAGGTTACCACAAACCCACCCTCCCCTCCTTTGACGACTGCGTCTTCGACGTCATCGACACGATCCTCTCGGGGGGGAGAACATCGAGGTTTTTTAAGGCACTGGTGAAAGAAAGAGGGATTGCCACCGACGTGACAACGGCAAACGGGTATCCGGGCGCCCGATACCCGAATCTCTTCGTCATATTCGCGAAGCCTATATCCCCGCATACCTCTGAGGAGTTGGAGGAGGCCCTCTATGGGGAATTGGACAGGCTGAAGCGGGAGCCGGTGGAACCAAAGGAGCTTAAAAAGGCGAAGAATCAGTTGAAGGCTGACCTTCTGAGGGATCTCTCCACAAACTCCGGTCTCGCCGGGATGCTCTCCTACTATGAAACCGTGGCCGGGGACTGGCGGTACATCACAACATTCCTCGATCTACTGGAAAAGGTCACGCCAGAAGATGTCATGACGACAGCAGGGAAATACCTGACCCGAGACAACAGAACAGTTGCCACGTTGGTGAAGGACAAATGAAGAGACACAGTATCTACGTGGCATTCCTTATTCTTCTTTTCTCCTCGTGCGCGTGCCAGGCCGCCACATTGGTCAATCCGGACGATATCACATACGCCCCCCTTCGCTTCGAACCCCCGAAGACCCAGAGGGTCGAACTTGAAAACGGAATCATCCTTTACGTTCTGGAGGATCACGAACTTCCCCTCGTGAACATCTCCGCCGTCGTGAGGATGGGCTCCTTCTATGATCCTCCCGGTAAAGAGGGTCTGGCGGAGCTTACGGGGACCGTGATGCGAACCGGGGGAACACGTTCGATGACGGGTGACCGGATAGACGAGGACCTGGATTCCATCGCAGGGATCATTACCGTCTCCGTGGAAACGCAGTCGTGCACACTCTCCCTGTCTGTCCTTGAAGAGGACCTCGACAGAGGGCTGGAGATATTTTCCGACATCCTCATAAACCCGGCCTTCGCGGAGGAGAAGATTACCCTGGCAAAGGCCCTCGAGACGGAGGCGCTCAGGAGAATTCGTGACAATCCCCAAAAGACCGCCTTCAGGGAGTTTCGCCGCCTGATCTACCGTGGTGATCCCCGGGGAAGA
>JAUSPK010000095.1 GCA_030655735.1 Syntrophales bacterium
TCTTCATATGATGGAATATATGTGACCGACGGTGAGGCTAATACGATAAGGGTAAACAGGGCGTACGAAGATATCACTGGCATTAAGGCCCCGGAAGTGGTGGGGCGCAATATGCGAGACCTTGTAGATGAGGGCTATTTCAGTGAGAGCGTTACGCTGAAAGTCCTGGAGGAGCGAAAGACAGTAACCCTCTCGCAGAAGTTGAAGACAGGGAAACATGTGCTGGTAACAGGTAATCCTTTTTTTGATGATGAAGGCGGGATCAAGATGGTTGTGACCAATGTCCGGGATATGACCGACCTGGATAGGTTAAATCAACAGCTTGAGGAATCTCTGGAAATGGCGCGGGTCTATCGGGATAAGCTCCAGGAACTGCAGCTGTCGGCATACAAAGATAATGAAATTATACGGGTATCCAGGGCGATGAGATCCGTGTGTGACCTGGTGGAGCGCGTTTGCAGAACAGATGCAACCATACTTTTCGAAGGAGAGACAGGTGTGGGGAAGGACAGAATTGCTGAAGAGATACATGCCAAGTCGAGCCGGGCCGAAAAAGGAATTTTTGTAAAGATCAATTGCGGGGCAATCCCCGAAACGCTTCTGGAGAGCGAACTGTTTGGATACGAAAGAGGGGCATTCACAGGAGCCAGCAGAGAGGGGAAGCCGGGGTTATTTGAAGTGGCGGACAAGGGGACTCTCTTTCTGGATGAAGTGGAGTCAATGCCGCTTGTCTTTCAGGGCAAGTTGCTCAGGGCGCTGCAGGACTTCGAGATAACGCGGGTGGGGGGAACAACACCCAGGAAGGTAGATGCGCGGCTGATATGTGCCTCCAATCAGGACTTGAAGGAGCTGGTGAGACAAAAGAATTTCCGTTCGGATCTGTATTATCGTCTGCAGGTAATTCCTGTTTATATTCCTCCCCTGCGCGAAAGGGTCGAGGACATACCTCATCTGATAACGCTTTTTCTCAATCGGTTTAACAAGAAATATTCCAAAGAGAAGGTCTTCAGCCGTGGGGCGATAGATCAATTGATGAAATACTCATGGCCTGGTAACGTGAGAGAAATGGTCAACCTGATAGAGCGGCTTGTGGTAATTACCCTTGGCAACCGTATAGACGCCAACGATCTTCCGGCTGAGATATATAGGGTGCCGGAATATGAAAATATATGTCAGGGAGAGACACTGAAAGAACAGTTGCAGTGTGTGGAAATGTCCGTTATCCGCGATGCCATCAATAAATATGGCAATGCAAGGAGGGCGGCGCCGCACCTCGGGGTTGATCCTTCAACCCTGACGCGAAAACTCAAAAAAATGCAATGATGCAATATAGCATTATTGTCCGATCCGTGCCATTTTTATTTGTTTAGCTAACCACAAGTCTTTGCGAAGGCTTAAGGAATATCCGACCCCAATAATGCGCTGAGGCATTATTTTGCCAGATATTACATTGTGGTCTGATTTCAAATAGATATACTCTCTTGCTGTCAGAATGACGCAGTCAGGCATTATTTGGCTGGCGCAGTGGTGGTGGGAACGGGGGGTATGTAGATACCAGTGGATATGTAACTGTTCTGATTTACATATCTTATAAGAATGCTGAGTTTG
This sequence comes from Syntrophales bacterium, assembly GCA_030655735.1. GTDB lineage: Bacteria > Desulfobacterota > Syntrophia > Syntrophales > UBA2210 > UBA6078. The sequence goes on from JAUSPK010000095.1 coordinate 1,609, forward strand.
CGGACGGGCGGATGGTATGAGAATTGCTAAAAGTGGCGCGAAGGGTGTGTAGATCGTGAACGTGAAGTCGGCTCTACATGCACCGGATATGTCCGTAACAAAAACGCGCCGCCGGTTGAATGATTCAACCGGGATAAAGCGGCAAATAAAAATAGGAGAAGTGTTATGTCGTTGATGAATGCAAAGCAGTACGAAGAGAGTTTGAGAAAGATGAATTTTAAGGTTTATATGTTCGGCAAGCTGGTGGAAAACCCGGTCGATGATCCCATCATCCGTCCCTCCATGAATGCCGTAGCCGCAACCTATGAATTGGCCCACCACCCGGAGTACGAGGACCTGATGACGGCCACCTCCCATATTACGGGAAAGAAGATCAACCGCTTCACCCACATCCACCACAGCACGGAGGATCTGGTCAAAAAATCCAAGATGGGACGTCTGCTCGGATCACTCACCGGTTGCTGTTTCCAGCGCTGCGTCGGAATGGACGCCATGAATGCCCTTTCGATGACCACCTATGATATCGACCAGAAATACGGGACCGAGTACAACAAGCGCTTTCTGAAATTTCTCGAATACGTACAGGAGAACGACCTGATCTGCGACGGCGCCATGACGGACCCGAAGGGTGACCGTGGCCTGGCCCCGCACCAGCAGGCCGATCCGGACATGTTCATGCACGTGGTAGAGGAACGCGAAGACGGGATCGTGGTCAGGGGCGCGAAGTGCCACCAGACCGGCGCGGTCAACTCCCATGAGATCATCACCATGCCCACGATCAGCATGCGCGAAGAGGACAAGGACTACGCCATCTCCTTTGCAGTCCCGGCGGACACCGAAGGGATCACCTACATCCTGGGTCGTCAGTCATGTGACACCCGGAAGCGGGAAGCTGGTACCATGGACCGCGGCAACCAGATCTACGGCGGGCATGAGGCCCTGGTAGTCTTCGACGACGTCTTTGTTCCCTGGGATCGGGTCTTCATGTACAAGGAATGGGACTTCGCCGGCCAGCTAGTGGAACAGTTCGCATCGTACCACCGCCAGAGCTACGCCTGCAAGGCGGGGGTCGGCGATGTCCTCATCGGCGCCACCCAGACCATTGCCGAGTACAACGGGGCCCAGAAGGCCTCGCACGTCAAGGACAAGATCATCGAGATGAACCACCTCAACGAGACCCTCTTCTGCGGTTCCCTGGCCTGCGCGGCCGAAGGGCACAAAGAGCCGAGCGGCACCTACTACGTCAACACCCTTCTCGCGAATGTCTGTAAGCAGAACGTGACACGGTTCCCCTACGAAATTGCTCGCCTGGCCCAGGACATCGCGGGCGGGCTGATGGTGACCCTCCCCTCCGAGGAGGATTTCCGTTCACCGGAGGTCGGCAAATGGGTCGAGAAATACTACAAGGGGAATGCTGAAGTTTCCACGGAGAACCGGAGGCGGATACTGCGTCTGATAGAGAACATCACCCTGGGAACCGCCGCTGTCGGGTACCTGACCGAATCGATGCAC
>JAUSPK010000096.1 GCA_030655735.1 Syntrophales bacterium
CTCTCCTGCCCCGACATCAGTGTCGATGTCGTCAGGGCCACCTCCGTCAAGGTGAAGGCGTACGATGAAAAAGGGGAAAAGGTCAACAGACGCTACTCCGGATTCCTTGCCCGCGTTGTCCAGCATGAGCTTGACCACCTCGAGGGGAAGCTCATTGTCGACCGGGGCATCGCGATCTATTTTTCCAAAGAGAAGGCCCTGTTTTTCGACAAACTCTTCAAAGATGAATAAAACCATCCTTCAACAGAAATCGGGGCATCAGATCAGGAGGTGTTCAGATGTCATATGACATGCCGTGCCGTTATTTCGAGAAGGCCGGGCACGAAAACACACGCGATGTGCTGGATTTGGTCTCTCAGCGTACCAAGCAGCTTGGGATCAGCACGGTCCTCGTGGCGACGTGCAGTGGAAAAACCGCGATGGAGGCGATCGGCCATATGGGGCGCGATATACAGATCATAGCCGTCACCCACTACACGGGTTTCGAACGCCCCGATCATCAGGAGATGCCAGAGGAGATGCGCCGCACGCTCGAATCCAAAGGGGTGCGGATATTGACCTGTATGCACGCCTTCGGAGGAGTAGGGCGCGGTATACGTATGAAATTGAATACCTACCAGGTTGAAGAAATCATGGCATATACCCTCAGGATGTTCGGGCAGGGGACCAAGGTGGCGGTTGAACTGGCACTGATGGCCGCCGATGCTGGTTTTGTAAGGACGGACGAAGATGTAATATCCATCGGAGGAACCGTCACAGGCGCGGATACGGCCCTGCTGCTTCGCCCCGCCAACTCCTCCGATATTTTCAACCTGAAGGTAAAAGAGATCATCTGTAAGCCCGCAAAATTTTAAAGAGAGGCTGTATGCTGCTGACCAAAGACCATTTAGACAGATACGCCGAAGCCCTGATATGGGGGCTAATGAAGGCCAGGACTGGACGGTTCAGGCGGGGTGATATTGTTCTGATTCGATACGATGCGCCCGCCATGAGCCTCGTTGAAGTCCTCTACGACAAGCTGCTGGACAGAGGCATGAATGTCATACCCCGAGCCGGACTCAGCGCGCACATGGAGCGCTCCTTCTTCGATAAGGCGAACCGGCGGCAACTTGTGTTCCATCCCCCCGGAGAAAAGGATCTCTACGAATCGCTGAGCGGGAGTATCTTCCTCCATGCCCCCGAGTCTCTTACCCACCTGAAAGACGCAGATCCCGGGAAGATAGCACAGTCGGTGATAGCGAGAAAGGAGCTCCGCGAGATCCTGGACCGAAGAGAGGAAACCGGCGAATTCGGCTGGACACTCTGTACCTTCCCGACGCGCGAACTGGCAAAAAACGCAAAGCTTACCCTCGATCAATACACGGACCAGATCATAAAGGCCTGTTTCCTGGACAGTGACAACCCTGCTTCTAGTTGGGAAAGCGTATACAAAAGGGCGGGTGCGATCAAAAAGTGGCTGAACGGTATGGCCGTTTCGTATTACCATGTAGAGTCGGAACATGTCGATCTTCGCATACGGCCGGGGAAAAAGAGACAGTGGATAGGCGTTTCAGGCCACAATATCCCTAGCTTCGAGCTTTTTCTCTCCCCCGACTGGCGGGGAACCGAGGGACAATACTTCGCCAACCAGCCCTCATTCAGAAACGGAAATTACGTGAAGGACGTAAAACTCGTCTTTGAAAAGGGCCGCGCCGTGAAGATCGAGGCCGCCTCCGGTGAAGACTTTACGCTGCAGCAACTGTCCATGGACAGGGGGGCCGGCAGGGTCGGAGAATTTTCCCTTACGGACAGGCGATTTTCCAAAATTGACACCTTCATGGCGGATACCCTCTTCGACGAGAACTATGGGGGGGAGTGGGGGAATTGTCATATAGCCCTTGGCGCTTCGTTCTCTGAGGCGTACGATGGCAATCCCGCCGAACTGACAAAGACCATGAAAAAGAACCTGGGATTTAATGACTCCGCACTGCACTGGGACCTGATAAATACCGAAAAGAAAGTTGTACAGGCTCATCTGTCGGACGGGAAGACCGTCACAATCTATGAAGACGGTGTTTTTTGCCGGTAGGGTGTCTGACATGACAAAACCGACCGATACCACAAAAAAGACCGTCAAACGCGCCGGGGCCACGCCATTACTCCGTGAAAAGGAGCAGATCCTGCGCGAGGTGTTTGAAAACTCTCCTATACCGACGTTTGTAATCGATAAAAAACACCGGGTCATTTACTGGAACAGGGCACTGGAAGCGATGAGCGGCCTCAGGGCCAGCGAGGTGATCGGATCGCGGGATCACTGGAAGGTCTTTTACCATGAACACAGACCCACCATAGCAGATCTTATCGTGGACGAGCGGCACAATGAAATTCCGCACTGGTACCTGGGCAAATGCAATAAGTCAAAATGGATAGAGGACGCCTATGAGGCAACGGATTTCTTCCCGGCGCTTGAAGGAGGGGGGAGGTGGCTTCGGTTTACCGCATCCGCCTTGAAAAATGCCGGGGGGGTCATTGCCGGGGTGGTTGAAACCCTTGAAGACATAACGGACCGCAAGCTTGCCGAGGATGCGCTGAGAGAAAGCGAGGCGCGGTATCGCACCCTGAGTGTGACCGATTCTCTCACGGGACTGTATAACTCGAGGTATTTCTACGATCAGATGCAACTGGAGATAGAGAGGGCCGAGCGGTATGGTCATCCCCTCTCCCTCCTCCTCCTGGATATCGACAATTTCAAGAGATTTAACGATACGTACGGGCACCTTGAGGGAGACGAAGTCCTTATCCGACTGGGGCAGGTCATCCGGAGATGCCTGAGGACAACGGATTCCGCGTACCGGTTTGGGGGAGAGGAATTTACCATTGTCCTTCCGGAAACAGCCGGTGATGCCGCAATTATTCTCGCGGAAAGGATACGGGAAGAATTTGCAAACGAGAACTTTCACCCCGTGGAGAGCCCGAAGATTGTGCATGAAACGGTGAGTATCGGGGTGGCCGAGTATCTGCCGCGCGAGGGATTGAGGCCGTTTATCAAACGGGCGGATTTCAATATGTACGGGGCCAAGGAGCAGGGTAAAAACCGGGTCTACTACCAGCCTGCATAGGTCGGCCCGAAAGCGGACAGCGCCGTACAAAACCCCTTGACAAGACATCCTTAAGGCAGTATCACCCGGCATTCCGGTGACCCAATCACCCGAACGCCGGATACATGGAGTGCAGTATGTCAATTATTCTGAACATCCCGGCCATCGTGAGGATTCTTATTGTCTTCGTCTGCATCCTCATGGCCATCAGGAAAAATATCTCGCTGGGGAATGCATTTGCCCTGGGAGCGATTCTCATAGGGGTGCTCTTCGGACTGAGGCCAGGCGCGATGTTCTTCTCAGCCGTCGGATCGGTCGTGATGCCCAAGACCCTTTCCCTTGCCGTGGTCGTTACCCTCATCCTCGTTCTCAGCAGCAGTATGGAGAAGGGGGGGCATATGGCCCGGCTCCTCGACAATTTCCGTGGCCTCGTGGCAAATCCCCGGCTGAATCTCGCCCTCTTCCCCGCCCTTATCGGCCTTCTCCCGATGCCCGGAGGTGCGGTATTCTCCGCGCCCATGGTGAAGGAACTGGGAGGTCCAAGCGGCCTCAGACCCGATCAGCTCAGTTTCATCAACTACTGGTACCGCCATATCTGGGAATACTGGTGGCCGCTCTATCCCGGGGTGCTCCTCGCGGTAACACTGGCGGAGATAGACCTCTGGACCGTTGTGATGATCATGTGGCCGCTTACCGTGATAGCCGTCTCTCTCGGCTCCCTTTCCGTCAAGGGAGCCGAACTGAAAGACGCGGTGGGAAAACGGGACATGGCCCGCCCCGCGGAACCATTTTTTAAGGAACTGGTTCCCATACTCATGGTGATCTTTGTGGGGCTCGGCATGGGAGTGCTCCTCTCGGCCATATTCCCCGGGCTTCATATTGCGAAGGAAACAGGCCTGATTATCGCGCTTATCCTGTCTATTGTGTATGTCTGGGTCAGCAGCAAAATGACGGGCGACATGATCCGGGGAGTTCTCATGGACCCGCACATTTTCAAGATGTTCTACATGGTTATCGCGATACTGATCTTCAAAGGAATGCTTGAGGACAGCCACGCCGTGGTGGCCATAAGCGCGGAGTTTATGAAATTTTCCATTCCCCTCGTCCTGATAACCGTCGTGCTCCCCTTTATCGTGGGGGGGATCACGGGAATAACAATAGCCTTCGTGGGGAGCACTTTTCCCATTATCATCCCGCTCATCCATTCCATGGGTGAAGGGGTTTTCATGCCGGCCTATGTTGCCCTCGCGCTTGTGAGCGGTTTTATGGGGGTGCTTCTCTCGCCCCTCCACCTGTGCCTCCTCCTTTCAAACCAGTATTTCGGGGCCGCCTTCGGACGCGTATACCGTCATCTTCTCCTGCCCTGCGGATTCCTCTTTGCAACAGGCCTCATATACTTTTTCTTCGTACACTGGCTGATTGCATGATCCCTCTGCGCGGGGGGTTGCCCACGAACCATTTGACAGACCCGGAATGATGCTTATTATAATCGTACATTGCCGATAGACGATATGTGTGATATCACCCTGCGCGGACATGCGGAAAGTGGCACAAAACATGCTGTCTTTTCTGTGTATCATGAGCGAAAAACCTGATAAGGGGATGCAAACGATCAATGACGGTAGGCGAGAATAGATGCGGGCAGCGTTTCGTGGATGTCGGAGTTCTCGAAAAGACGGATCATGAGACGTGTAAAAAAATGCTGGCAAGTCTTTCAAAAGGACTCGCCCATCCCGCGCGGATCGAGATTATCCGGATGCTGTCCAACAAGCCCCCGGAGAAAAGATGCATCTGCTCGGATATCGTCAAGGTCCTGCCCCTGGCACAGGCGAGTGTCTCCCAGCACCTGAAAATACTGAAGGAAACGGGCTGGGTGTACGGAGAGATTGACGGACCGCGTGTTTGCTGCAGTCTTGTCGGGAACATTATGGAGTATTATGAAGAGCTGATGAGAAAAGCTACTCAAGAGTGAAAACATATAAAGGAGAAGGCACAATGTTTAAAATTTCAGAAAAGGCACAAGAGATGATCAAGAAGGTCCTCGAAGCGAGAGAAGACAAACTCCCGGTCCGACTGGTATATTCCGGAGGCGGGTGATCGGGTCCCTCACTGGGAATGTCTCTGGATGAGGCAAAAGAAGGCGATAAGATCTTTAAGGAAGACGGCGTAACATTTTTGATAGAGGAACAGTTGTTTGAGCAGGCAAAACCGATCAACATAGATTTCCTTGATTCGGACAGAGGTTCAGGCTTTTCAATTACCTCCAACCTGTCGACCGGCGCTTCGTGCGACGGGGGGTGCTGCGGTTAAGACAGGCCATGGCTCAAGCCACAAAATATTGCGTCATTCTGACCACATGCGCAAACCGGGAAGAAGCTGAAAAGCTGGCCAGACTCCTCGTTGAATCGAAGCTGGCGGCGTGTGTGCAGATGACGGGTGTTACAAGTTTTTATGAATGGGACGGTGCCCTAAACAGAGACGACGAACATCTCTTGTTGATAAAGGCGCCGTCCTCTTCATATGGCGAGATTGAGGCATTCATTTCTCACAACCACAGCTACGATGTCCCGGAGATCATCCAGCTTCCGATCCGTGCAGGCAGCGAAGCATACCTGAAGTGGATCGACACCGTCACCAAATAGCGGGGCATGCAACCGGGCAGGCCCGTCCTTTCAGCAAAACCCATACAGGGTAAAAAGACAAAGAATTCCTACCACAGCCGACAGGATGATAACACTGGCGTAGAGTATCTCCAGATAAAGATCACCCCGCGAAGAAAATTCATCCCAGTCGGTTTTTTCTATATAACGATGGAATTTTGAAAACATATCCTCTCCAATCTAAACATTTGCACCATATGATCACTTCGGGCCGCTCACCGCAGGCTTGCGTGATCCAGTTATGTGTTCGCAATAAGGGTGCCAACCAACCCCGGCTATGGCTGTTTAAGCCCCACACGGGTATCGTGAAAAATTTACCATAAATATAAAACTCCGAAAATTCAGGACATTTGTTTGATTCCAATCCTTACTGTATAAAGTGAGCAGGGGGTCAAGAAGTGCGGAACCTTCTCCATTTCGCCATCCTCACTACACCGGGCAGCGATGCCAAAGTGGCAGGGCGCGTCACCGCGGCATGCCGCAGGTGTCATAAAAACCATACACAGCACCATCTCAAGAATCTGGTTGACATTGATGCAATCGGAAGGTACAGACCCCCCAGTATTCAGACATCGGGGGATGCGTATTCTAGGGCAGATTACATGCCCATTCAAGATAATCACAGAGCAAGGGAGGATATATTGTGCGGTTGAAAGATAAGGTTGCGGTTGTAACGGGTGGCGGCGGCGGATTGGGAGAGGGGATCTCCCTGTGCCTTGCCAGAGAAGGCGCGCATGTTGTCGTCAGCGACGCGAAGCTGGAAACAGCCGAGAAAGTTGCGGCCCGGGTCCGGGAGAAGGGAGTCAAGGCAATAGCCATCCAGACAGACGTCCGGTTTTCCGACCAGTGTCAGAACATGATCGATACGGCACTGCGGGAAATGGGTGGACTGGATATACTGGTCTGCAGCGCCGGTGTGGGGGGATACGCGCCCGACAGAGAGCCGGGGAAACTGCTGAACATCGAGAACATCACCGATGAGGATTGGGACACGGTCATCGATGTGAACCTGAAGGGCGTTTTCCTGTGCAACAGGGCCATCATCCCTCACTTCAAAAAACAGAGGAGCGGGAAGATCATCAATATCGCGTCAATCGGCGCCCGCATGCCGCTTGATTTCCTCGCCCACTACGATACCAGCAAGGCGGGGGTGATCGCGCTGACCCAGGCTGTGGCCATGCACATGGCGCGCTACAATGTAAACGTCAATTCCGTCTGCCCCGGCCTCATCAAGACCGAGATGGGGGCCAATATGGGAAAACTGCTCAGCGAGTCCCACCCCGTTTTTCGCGGCATGAATCCCGATGACATCTTTAATACCCTTGTCACGAATTCCGTGCGCAAGCGGACGCCCCAGACAGCGGAAGATATTGGAAACGCCGTCGTCTTCCTCGCCTCCGAGGAGGGGAAACAGATCGTGGGGCAGGGGCTCAATGTCTGCGGGGGGATGTACTTCAGCTAACGGGGGGATCACAGCCCGTAACAAATTTTTATAACCGAGACAAAGACCACGGGGCCAGGCTCCTGCTTGGCCCCTACCATTTTTGTTAGCATCAGCATTGATCACACCTGTATTGGGGGGAAACGGTATAATGAGTGGCACGCCAAAGCTGGACTTTCTCTTTTCACCGAAGTCCGTGGCCGTTGTGTTGAAATCAGGCGGACTGGGGGCCTTTTTTCTGAAGCAGTTTCTCGACGGAAGCTTTGCGGGTCAGCTGTACTGCGTATGCGGTAATGCCGACGAGCTGATGGGCCTGCCCTGTTACAAATCCGTGCAGGATATCCCCGGCCCCGTCGATTACGTCATCATTGCCGTATCGGCGAATCAGACACCCGATGTTATCCGGGATTGCGTCGTGAAAGGGGTCAAGGCCGGCACGCTCTTTACGGCCGGATTCAGCGAACTGGGAACGGAAGAAGGGATCGCCCTGGAGCGCGAGATCGTATCCATCACCCGCGGCAGCGGCATGCGCCTTATCGGGCCCAACTGCATGGGGATATACTGTCCGGGCGGCGGCCTGTATTTTTCGGCTAATCTGCCCAGCACAAGCGGCTGGTTCGGTATCTCGAGCCAGAGCGGCGGCAACGCGATCTATCTCGGCAAGATGGCGCCGCGGCGGGGAGCGCCGATCAGCAAGGCCGTCAGTTACGGCAATGCCTGCGACATCAACGAATCGGATCTGATCGAATACCTTGCCGACGATGACAAGACAAAGGTTATCGGTGCCTATATCGAGGGGATCAAAGACGGCAGGCGGTTTAAGGGGGTGCTTGAAAAGGCGGCCCGCAAGAAACCCACCATCATCCTGAAAGGGGGGCAGACCGAGGCGGGGGCGGCGGTAACCCAGTCACACACGGCATCCCTCTCGGGTTCCCTCAGGATATGGGACGCGGTGATAACACAATCAGGGGCGATCCAGGCCGACAACCTCGACGAGATGATCGATCTCGCACTCCTCTTCGGGTACATGAAGCCCCCGGCGGGGCGGAGGATCGGCATGGTCGGGATCGGCGGCGGTGTCAGCGTCCTTGCCGCCGACGCGTTCGAGCAGAATAATCTCTCCCTGACCCGTCTCACGCCGGCTATTCAGGCCAGGCTCCAGGACCTGCATCCCGGGGCGGGGAATATCTACACCAACCCCATCGATACGACGGCCCTCTTTTATCAGACCGACGGATTCAGAAAGACCATCGAAATCCTCGATGACTGGGATGAGATCGATATCATCCTTCTCCACATCCCCTATGATATCCTGGCCTTTTTGACCCCTGCACATGTGCGGGCTCTTGCCATGGCAGAGAAGATGATTGCTAATATCGGGGGTGTCAGGAAGCCGGTTGCCATGCTGCTCCACTGCGCGGCCCTGAAAGAATCCTACGAACTGTCCTGCGACAACCAGGAGATATGCTGGAAGGCGGGCATCCCGGCATTCACGTCAATCGAGGGGTGCGCCTCCGCGCTGGACAAGTTTATCCGCTTTCATGAAAGAGAAACTCTGAGGGCTTGACCGTTTGCGGGGGGAGGTGCTTCAGCTAGGAGATAAAGAAAGGCGTGTCTCTATTTACCGAACATCACTAATTGCTTTTCCGCCTCACTATATATTTCGTCAATGTCTTTCTGAAGGGTAATCGTGTGTTTGATAGCCGTTGCCACTTTGCAGTAATGCTTGACATCATCGAGGGACAGACGTTTCCCTTTTCGGTCCTTCAACCATTTATCGCAGACCTGGTATCCGCCGATCCGGTATTGCCAGACATCTTCTTCTAATCCCTCAAAGTACTGATCCTGATTGATGTAAACGCGCTTTGTCTCTTTATCGTAGCCGATTTTTTCGACCCGCCCGTCGCCCGATCCCTGGAATCTGGCAATGGGGGTATCGAGTTCGGGGGACCGCATCAGATGCAGATCGGCAAGACACCTGCCGTATACGGCCAGCTCCCTGAAAAGGCGTTCGTCTTTCGTAAATGGCACTCTCGGGAAGTCCGTTTTCAGAAATTCGGCGTATTTAATGCGGTAGGTGTCGGAGTAGAAAACAGCGTATATGTAGTGGAAGATATTTTCCGGGGAGGGTCTTTTCGTATAGGCTTCGCATAAAGCGGAAAATATCTGATCGTTGATATTCGGCGTTCTTTCTTTTGACTCTTCCAGATGGCTGAAAAGGTCTTTTTGATTGTGGTCGGGGTAGAGGTAGAGAGGAAATATACAAGATTGAGTTGTTGATTCGCCACACTTAGTTTCCATTAGTAAATTGGTGCAAAAAAAGTGGTTCATATCATTTGACTTATTGCTCCTTGCCGATATTAGTCCCAAATTCTCCCGCATCATATGCCGCATGACTCTTTTGACTGTTCTCCAAACGACTGAATCATGATAGAAAATCCACTTAACATCAAAAGGCCGGTAAAGCACGGGTACCACAAGATCATTCAAATCAGAATCAGAAACATCTTGTAACATTGTCCAAGCTTTTCTAATATCCCAACCTTTCTTTTTCCTTATCTGGAAAAATTCGTGAAGCTCATCGTCAGAATATTTGCTATTTTTGAACAGCCGAATTCTGTTTATTAATCTGTTCTTATCCCCATCTATAACTAAATGGTCTCTGGCCGTAGTCATGCCCACACCATTAAGGGGAAATATTTCTGTTATTTTGGGAAAACCTTCGTACTGCTCTAAGAGTCTTTCATCCCTCGGAACGAAAAGATAAGATTCCGGTTTAGGGGCTATTTTCTGCCATTTTGTTGTCACTACATCATTACTTAAAAGCCAGTCGTATTTTTCCTCTCTTCGGCCCCATAGTTCGGAATGAAAAATCTTTGTATCTTTATTTCCGCCCTTTTTCTTGATGAAGAGTGCAATGGCAGTTCCCTGGCGGATGTCAAACACATTTTCATCTTTTGAGCCATCCGGGCATTTTTCCTTTTTTAAGCTGTTTCCGTGAAGATCAAGCAGATAGATTTCGTCGAAACTGTTCATCAGCGACCGGCGCATTCCTCTGAAGGTAGGATTGTCCAGATAACCGTGGTTGGTGATAAAACCCAGGACCCCTTCGCCTGCCTGATCTATCTTCCACTGGCTGAAACGTATAAATTTGACATAATCATCCTGTAGCCATTTCGGATTCTTTTCTCCGAGCGGGTCCCCATCTATCCGGTAATATCCTTCATCTTTTATGCCGTTTTTATGCGTATAACCTTTCTTCAGCAATTGGTCTATCCATTCTCCCTTATTTGCCGAATGCCCGGAATACGGAGGATTTCCCATTATTACCAGAACAGGCTGTTCTTTTTTAACTTTCCCTGCCAGATGCGATTCTTCGCAAAGAGAGGCCATGCCGGGCAGGCTGGTTTGTTCAAGCTCATCCATCTCAAGGGTATTGGTCAAATATAGCTTAAACCTGTCATCTTTTTTGAGTTTGCATCCAAGCTCTTCGAGAAGAAAAGACATCTTCAAATGACCAACCGCATAGGGCGCCATCATAAGCTCGAAGGCATAGAAGTTTTTAAGGATATGCTCCCTGATAAATCCCTCTTTATCGCCCTGGCCGTATTTAGACGTAAATTCGTTAACCGCCAGTTTCGCCGCCTCCGCCAAAAAGGTAAGTGTCCCGGATGCAGGGTCCAGCACCGTAACGGTATCGCTTGCCATGCCGTCAACTCTGCCGAATTTATCCTTCAGAATATGGTGAAGCGAACGCACAATATAGAAGACAACCGGTTCGGGCGTGTAATACACGCCACGTCTTTCGCGGGTTTTGGGATCGTATTCGGCAAGAAAGGTTTCATAGAAATGAATAACCGGGTCTTTCCCCTTGCCTTCCCTGAAGTAGTCCTGAAGCAGTTTGTTCACATCCGCCACAAACAACACTTCGGCGATATCATCAATAATCCATTCCATCTGGGCGGGAACATCTTCAAGCGAAATAAACCGGAAAACATCTCGCAGTATTCCGATGGTCTGGGGGATGTTGTCATAGGCAAGCTTTCTGTTGAAACCGTTTTTTGACCGCATGCGGGCGGCAAACAGGCCATAGGTGATTGTCTGGGAATAGAGATCGGCAAATTCCTCTTTTGAGAGACCGCTGATCAGAAACTGCCTGAACGCTTCATAAAATCCAAGGATAAAGCCTTCGCCGGTTTTTTCTTCCTCCGCCAGTTCCTCGGCGATCACCTCGTCCTTTAGAAAGCTCGTGCGCTTGGCCAGCTCTATCGCCAGATTCTTCGCGCTGTAGACTTTGGGCAGGGAGAAGGAATAAAACTCTTCCACAAGCTTAAGGAAATCAGGTTCCTTTTCGACACGCGGGACCGTTTTGAGTTTGTGGACGATAAAAGGTCTTGCGATTGATGCCTTATTGACCAGTATGCCGTTTCGATAGAGCCTGAACTCGAAAAAGTTGGTTAGTATCAGGTTCGGAAAGGTGTTCCTGTACCGTTGCAGTTGCTCTGTATCTTCTATTGCATCCAGATTCTCAATCGTGGGGGCCTTGGCTTCGATATATCCCACGATATGCTGCCTGCCGTCCCATATCCGGAAATCAGGATTTCCCGCCTCGGTGGTTTTGGGGAGTGTTGTGATGTGAAATTTCCGCTTGTCAAAGGATAGGGCCGCTTTTTCCAGTAGCGCTTCAAGGGTCGAATAGTAACTTTCTTCTCTGGCATCACCCTGATCTGCAATCTTGAATATCTTCTCGAGATACGATTTCAGCATTCGGATTACCCTGAGTTGAAGTTTTGTTGTTCTTGATCATATACAGCAAACAAGGAACACCATACATCTTGAAAATCTTTTGTCAAGAATTTTCTATAGTTGAGGCATTGGCAATTGATGTTTTTCGTCACCGCTGTTTCACGTCTTTTCTGACGCCCTCTGCTTTAAATAAAATTCTTGAACCACGGCCCGTTTCTCTTCGGTTTGCCGACGAGTTGGGGGACATATCGGTTGAACACAAATATCAGCGGTATGCAGAGGGCCAGACTCGCCACGGTCATGACGAGACCCACCCCGAAGACGACCGGCGCGGAGGGGGGGAGGTTTGCCACCGCCCACTGTGCTACCCGCGGATTGATATAGTGGTAGAAGATCCCGTTCAGGCACATGAGGATCAGTGTGTTCTGCCCCATCCAGACGATCGTCTTCTGCGCAGGAGTAACTCGGGCCAGGAAGAGGATGCCGAGGGAGCCCACCACCGCCGTGAAGGGGAACCAGAGGAAATGTCCGTGCGAGGCGAATATGATCACCACGGCGTCATAGGGGGGGAAGGGGAACAGCCCGGTGTTCAGGTTATAGGTGAACAGGACAATCAGGAAACAGATGATCAGTCCGGGCACGGCGATTTTCGGCGACACCTTTTCCGTCAGGATCTTTGTCCGTGCCAGGTAGATCCCCAGCAGGTAGAATCCGTACATGGTAATAGCCTCGTGGATGAAGAGGTAGTTCCAGCCGATGACCCTCCCCTTCATCGGGTTGACGATGTCGAGTTCCAGGTTGAACCAGTAACCCACCACGTAAAAGAGGGCGGCGCCGATCAGGATCCGCGCGTTGGATTTGAGAAACCGGAAGGCCGCGTAGTGGACCATCTCGACGGAAAACATCATCAGGATGAACCATGATGGGACGCAGAACATGGGGATCCCGAAGACCGTGTTCAACAGGCCGATCCGGTACCCCTCGACGCTGGGCAGGTGCAGTTTTGGAAATGCCTGCTCGGCGAAGAAGACGGGGAGCACCATAAAGACTGCGGTGAAGAATACGAAGGGGAGAAGGCGGGAGAGGACGCGATACTTGAGATATCTCCCGAAACCGAGCGCGAGGTCGCTCTCCCTGGCCACGTAGCCCGCCAGGATGAAAAAAAGCAGCATGTGGAACGAATAGACAAATTTATACTGGGCCGCCGCGGCCGGGTTTTCCAGCAGCATGATCCGCTCGATGAAGTGGCCGTAAAAAACCAGGGCTATGGCGTAAAACCTCGCGATATCGATCACCAGGATCCTTTTCGAATCGGTTGGTTCCATGCGTCTGTCCCCCCTTCCTGTTTTTCGCCGGCGCGGATACGGCCGACGGTCTGAATCTGGTGTTCCAGGATTATAAAGGGGAGGGGTTAAGACGAATGCCTTAACCCCTCTGATGTCATGCGGCGCTCCAGACGGAGTGCATGCGGTTATCACGGCGGGGCGATTATTTCACGCGACCCTCCCGCCATGCCTTGATGAGCTCGTCATAATCGACCGTCTCACCCTTCGGTTTCTCATTGGCAAGTTTCTCCTTTGGCGATCCGGCCTTCTTCAGCCAGACATTTTCGTCGGTGCACTTGTTCAGCTTCGGACCGGCTACCTTCTGAACCTTGGCGCGCTCTATGCGCTCCATCACCTTGTCCATCTCGGCAGCGAGGTTGTCCATAGCCCTGTCCACGGTCACTTCACCGGAAACCGCCTCACCGATATTCTGCCACCACAGCTGTGCCAGTTTCGGATAATCGGGCACGTTGGTGCCGGTAGGTGTCCAGGCGACACGGGCCGGGCTGCGGTAGAACTCCACCAGACCGCCCAGCTTCGGCGCTCGATCGGTGAAGGACTGGTGACGGATATCGCTGTCACGAATCGGTGTCAATCCCACATGAGCCTTTTTCAGCGATGTGGTCTTGCACACGCAGAACTGCGCGAAGAGCCAGGCGGCCTTGCGGCGTTCCAGCGGCGTACTCTTCATAAAGGTCCACGACCCGCAGTCCTGATAGCCCAGCTTCATCCCCTCTTCCCAGTAGGGACCGTGGGGCGAGGGCGCCATACGCCATTTCGGGGTCCCGTCTGCGTTGACCGTCGGCCCCGGGGCTACCATGCTCGGGAGGAATGCTGTGTACCAGAAGATCTGCTGCGCCACGTTGCCGTTGGCCAGGAAGGGAAGGTAGGTGTAGAAATCCATTCCCAGGGCACCGGGAGGCGCGTATTTCCGGAGCCATTCCATGTATTTGCGCAAGGCGTACTTGGCGGCCGGGCCGTTGGCGGCGCCACCGCGGCAGACACTCGCGCCGACCGGGCTTGAATCTTTGTCAACGCGGATACCCCATTCATCGATCGGGATGCCGTTCGGGATCCCTTTATCACCCGCGCCGGCCATGGACAGCCAGGCATCGGTAAAACGCCAGCCCAGATCAGGGGCCTTCTTCCCGTAGTCGTTATGACCGTACACGGCCTTGCCGTCGATCTCTTTGACATACTCGGTGAAGAACTCGGCGATGTCCTCATAGGCCGACCAGTTGACCGGTACGCCCAGTTCGTAGCCGTAGATCTTCTTGAAACTCTTTTTGAAATCCGGGCGCTGGAACCAGTCATAGCGGAACCAGTAGAGGTTCGCGAACTGCTGGTCCGGAAGCTGATACATCTTGCCATCCGGGGCGGTGGTGAAGGATTTTCCCATGAAGTCATCCACGTCGAGCGTGGGGAGGGTCACGGCCTTCCCTTCGCCCTTCATGAAGTCGCTCAGGGGAACCACATACCCGTACCGCCAGTGGGTGCCGATGAGATCGGAGTCGTTAACCCACCCGTCATAGATGTTCTTCCCGGACGCCCACTGCGTCTGGAGTTTTTCGATGACATCCCCTTCCTGAATCAGATCATAGGAGACCTTGACCCCGGTGATCTCTTCGAAGGCCTTTGCCAGAACCTTGGCCTCATATTCGTGGGTCGAGATGGTCTCTGAGACGATCTTGATGTTCATCCCCTTGAAGGGCTTGGCCGCCTTGATGAACCACTCCATCTCCTTGAGCTGCTCAGCCTTCGTTAGCGTCGACGGCTGGAATTCCTCGTCGACCCACTTCTTGGCGGCTGCCATGTCTGCGCTCACCGGACTGGTAAAGCAGACAAACAGCGCAGCCAGAACCACTCCCAGGATTATCATCCCGGGTCCCCTCCTCAGTGCTTCGCGTAACATAAAGACACCTCCTCCTTATTAGCCTTCAGTGGTAGTCTTCGAGTACAACCGTCTCTATATCGGTGGCATTAAGGCCTTGAACACCACGCGACATAGAAATAACTCCCTCCTATCTCTCTACCCCCAACGCATGACAATAATCATCCAGACCGCCGAAACAGGGAGCGCGATCCAGAGAGAGAGGTCTGTGAGCCCGAGCCAGGCAAGATGGATGAAGGCGCTCCCCAGCAATCCCAGAAAAAAACGTGTGCCCCGCGTTGTGGAAATTATCAGGAACCCGCTGCGCTCGATCGTGGGCGATACCAGCTCCCATACGAGCATGCCGCACAGCATCAAAAAAATAGTGATGAAAAAGGTGGCTGTCGGCAGGGTCCAGTACATCCAACTGAAACTCATAGTTGTTCCCCTTGTTACACCCGGCCCAGGGCGAAGCCCTTGGCGAGGTGATTTCGTACAAACCAGATCACGAGCGCGCCCGGAATGATCGTGAGAATACCGGCCGCGGCCAGCAGGCCATAGTCAAGACCGGAAGTGCTGATGGTTCGTGTCATGATTGCGGAGATGGGTTTCGCCGCGGTGACCGTGAGTGTCCGGGCAAAGAGCAGTTCGACCCAGCTGAACATGAAACAGAAAAACGCCGTCACGCCGACCCCGGCCCTGATCAGCGGGATAAAGATGGTGATAAAAAAACGGGGAAACCGGTACCCGTCGATAAAGGCGGTTTCATCGATCTCCTTGGGGATCCCGGACATGAAGCCTTCCAGTATCCAGACGGCCAGCGGCACGTTGAAGAGGCAGTGGGCCAGCGCCACCGCGATATGCGTATCCAACAGACCGATTGTGGAATACAGCTGGAAAAAGGGCAGTGCGAAAACAGCCGCCGGCGCCATACGGTTGGTAAGCAGCCAGAAGAACATCTGCCCGTCCCCCAGGAACCGGTAGCGCGAAAAGGCATAGGCGGCGGGCAGAGCGAAGGTGAGCGCGATAACGGTGTTCATGAAGACGTAAATCATGGAATTGACATACCCCATGTACCATGATGAATCCGTGAGTATCTTCAGATAGTTGACAAATGTTATGTCTTTCGGGTACAGGGCGAACGAGGCAAGGATGTCGGCATTGCTGCGCAGGGACATGTTGAGCATCCAGTAGATCGGAAGTATCAGGATTGCAAAATAGATGAGCAGGCCGATCGTTTTTTTCTTTACCTTCATCCCTTTTCTCCTTTCCCGACTCTCTGCAGCGCCTGGTAGAATATAAAACTGAAGAGCAGTACGATCAGAAAGTAGATCAGTGAAAATGCCGCGCCCGGTCCCAGGTCGAACTGCTGGAGGGCAATCTTGACCAGGTAAATCGAGAGGAACGTGGTCGAATTGCCGGGACCGCCTCCTGTCAGCACATAGGGCTCCGCGTAGATCAGGAAGCTGTCCATCCACCGCAGCAACACGGCGATGGTGAGCACCCCGCGCATCTTGGGCAGCTGGATGTACCAGAAGGTCGCCCACGGCGACGCACCGTCAATCCTGGCTGCCTGATAGTAGGCCTCTGGGATCGCCCGCAGCCCCGCATAGGCCAGCAGGGCAACCAGCGGGGTCCAGTGCCAGACCTCCATTAACATTACGGTGATCCAGGCGTAGAGCGGTGTTGCCGTATGATCGAAGGGCGGATCCAACAAATTGAGGCTGTTGATCCCTACACCGAACAGGCCGATATCCGGCCGGGTAAAGATGATCCAGATGGTCCCGATCACATTCCAGGGGATAAGCAGGGGGAGCGCCAGGATCACCAGGGAGGTTGAGACTCCCCACCCCTTTTTCGGCATCGCCAGCGCGATCAGTATCCCGAGGGGGATCTCTATCAGCAGGACGAGCCCGGAAAAGAGGAATTGACGCAACAGGGCGTCGTGGAGACGATAGTCGCCCAGCATCTGCTTGAACCACTCCGTCCCCACAAAGACGGTCTCCCCCGGCCCGAAGATGTCCTGCACCGAGTAGTTGACCACGGTCATCAGGGGGATAAGGGCGCTGAAGGCGACAATCACAAAGACGGGGAGCACCAGAAACCATGCCCTGTTATCTTGCCACTTGTCCATACGTCGCTCCTTCTCTCTATTTAACCACCCGCCCGTCGGCGAACAGCCTGATCCATTGCTTCGGGAAGTGAACCCACGCCGTGCCTTCGGAGACGGGTTTCCCTTCGGGCACCTTGGCCCGCAGGATGTGGCCGCCCAGCATGAGCGTCACGATCCGGTAACTGCCCTGGTCCTCGATCATCGTCACCGTGGCCTCCACCCCTGCCTCCCCCGGCTCTGAACGCACATCAAGGTACATCGGCCGAATCCCCACCTCCATCTTCCCGTTTGCCTTGCGGCCCAGGGCAGCGGTTGCCTCGTCCAAGGGTATGACGGCGCCGTCGACCCGCGCCGTATCTCCCTCCATGGTACACTCAAGGAAGTTCATCCCCGGGCTGCCGATAAAGTATCCCACAAAGGTATGCGCGGGGTTTTCGAACAGGTCCTGCGGGGTACCGATCTGCACGATCTCACCCTCGACCATGATCGCGACCTGGTCGGCAAAGGTCAGGGCCTCAATCTGATCGTGTGTGACGTAGATCAGGGTCATCTTCAGCTGTTCGTGTATCTCTTTGAGTTTGCGCCGCAGGTTCCATTTCAGGTGCGGGTCGATGACGGTCAATGGTTCATCAAAGAGGATAGCCGCCACGTCGTCTCTGACCAGACCCCGGCCCAGAGAGACCTTCTGTTTCAGGTCCGCGGTCAATCCGGCAGCCCTCTTGTTTATAACGGCTGTCAGGTCGAGTATTTCGGCCACCTCGCGCACGCGCCGGCGGACCTCCTCATTTGCAATGCCCCGGTTCTGCAGGGGGAAGGCCAGGTTGCCGAAGACCGTCATGGTGTCGTACAGGACAGGGAACTGAAAGACCTGGGCGATGTTGCGCTTTTCCGGGGTCAGCGCGGAGACATCCTTCCCATCATACAGGACACGCCCGGTGGTGGGTTTCAGGAGACCTGAAATGATGTTCAGCAGGGTGGTCTTGCCGCAGCCGGAGGGACCCAGCAGGGCATAGGCGCCCCCATCTTCCCAGGTGTCGTCGATCTTCTTCAGGGCATAATCCGACTCTTTTTTTGGTCTACGCAGGTAGCTGTGGGTAATGTCATGCAACTCAATGCGAGCCATGAGGGTCTCCTATAGCGGCCCCCCTTCAAAGGCACAATGGTCCGGCGACGCAACAAGCGCGCCCGCTTCATCGAACACAAAGAAGGAACAGGGGTCGACATGGATCGTTATTGGGGCTCCGATGCGAAACGGATGGATTCCGCTTGCCTGAATCACCAGACGGGAGCCGTTATAGTCGGCATGGATAAACGTCTCCGACCCGTTTATCTCCGATAGTGCGACGGTTGCGTCGATGAGGGCATCATCCTCGCTGGTCCGTGACAGGAATAGGTGATGCGAACGGACACCGAATACGTATTCCCCGGACGGCAGGGATTTCAGGTGGTCCTTCAGGGGGATTTCAATGCCATGACCGAGCCGGGCGGCCCCTTCGGTCACGGTGCCGTTCAGATAGTTCATGGGTGGGTCGCTGAAGATATCGGCCACCCTGCGGGTTGCCGGGTTTCGGTAGACATCTTCGGTGGGGCCGGTTTGCAGGACGCGCCCCTTATCGATTATCACGACATTGCCCCCCAGCATCAGGGCTTCGGCTGGTTCCGTTGTGGTGTATACGACGACCGCCTTGCGTTGTTTGAAGATTTCCTGAAGCTCGACCCGCAGTTCTTCGCGTAGCTTAAGGTCCAGATTTACCAGCGGTTCATCCAGCAGCAGGAGATCCGACTTTTTGACCAGTGCCCTGGCGATGGCGGTCCGCTGCTGTTGTCCCCCCGAAAGTTCCGCGGGCAGACGATCCAGCAGGGGCTCAAGGTGAAACATGGCGGCGGCTTCACGGACCCTTTTGTCGATCTCTTTCTTGCGCTCCCCGCTCAATTTGAGCGGGGATGCTATGTTTTCGTAGACGGTCAGGGAAGGATAGTTCACGAACTGCTGGTAGACCATTGCGATGTTTCGGTTTCTGACCTTTACGCCCGTTACGTCTTCTCCATTGACCAGTACCCTTCCGGAGGTGGGACGGTCGAGCCCGGCCATCATGCGGAGGAGAGACGTCTTACCGGCCAGGGTGTGTCCGAGCAGGACATTACGCGACCCCGTCTCGAATTTCAGGTTGATATTGTCAAGATGAATTTCGCGAACCACTCTCTTGGTAACAGCTTCCAGCGATAAGGACATGAGACGAGCACCTGTTCTTGTTTGCGCGGAGTATTCTCCGGTGGCAATGGACAAAAAGGGACTTTCTCAAAACCTGCGCACGGCGGACGGTCTTGTAGAAAGCCCGCATGCGACCCGCTTTTTAATTATAAATATAATCAAAAACGGGATAGTATCTTTCCCTGTTGGGGGTGATACCACGCTATGCCAACGTAACCCGCTGTATCGGCATATTATAGTTGTCGTGAAACGGTCACGTCAAGTAATGTTCTCATTTTCGAGTAATGAGGTCTTCGATATCTCAGGTTTATGCTGCCTGTTGTACAGTCAAACGCTGTTACTCAATGAGTG
>JAUSPK010000101.1 GCA_030655735.1 Syntrophales bacterium
CCCTCCGGGCAGGAAATCACCTTCCCCTTTTCTGAAAAGGTGAAATCGGAAAGAGGTATGACATCCTCCTTCTGTGAACCCATTGTGGGAGCAATAACCTCTGTTCCAAGTTCCTTTGCAGTCTCGCAGTTATCATCGCTGCCATAGAGGGAATCAGCAAGCAGTTCGTCAGGCGCAAGCCCTCGCTCATCTGCAGATTCGATGGCGGGAATCAGGGCATTGGCATCGCTCTTACAGGCAGTCTGAACCTCAACGTGGGTTATCAAGTTGAGTGTTGGTACAGCATCCGGGTCATCCTCCTGTACACCTTCCGAACTGCCTTCTGATCCATCCGCTGCTTTCTTTTGTTTCTCGGTATATGTCTCCATTATCTGTACCTGATATCCCTGTCCCTTATGACCATCATATGTGGCATCGGGATCAGAGGGATTCTGGAGGGAATCGGAGGAGATGTCTTTGGACTTTTTCAGTGTTACCGCTTTGCCGTTATCGGTATCCGTTATTATGCACTGTTCTTTAAGTACCCTTTCCATCAGTTTGTAGGTACTCATGGATACGATGTCGGTGTTATCCTTGAAGATCTGAACAAGTTCAAAGAGATCGGAGCTTACCATATCGAGGGTCTTTGCTGATTCGGATGGCTTTACCATGGAGAAACAACCTGAGGCATTCTTTGTGAGATACCTGTCGATGAATCTCTCGTCAATCGTCTCGAAAAGTTCTTTGTGATGTCTCTTCAGATTGACAAGGAATTTACGAATCGTAACGGCAAAGATACGGATACGGCCGAGGCTGCGCATGTTGGATCTTATATGTACCGAGTCGAGCCTCTGTTTTGATATATCTACATTGAACACCTTTGCCAGTGTGTCTGTTGTCTGGTTAAAGATTATTGAATCCAGTTCGTTGTCTGTTACGATCTTTCGCATGTTCCACAGGGTCTTGGGGCTCATATATGTGGCATCATCAGACACACTTGTGATATCCAGAGCATAGTGCCACTGCTCACTGAAAGCCAATTGACAGAGGGTTTCATCGTCGGTAAGATCATGTGCCTGCTGGAGGATAATAGCACCAAGCGCCATGTAGAGTTCTTTGGTGGGTCTTCCGAATCCTTCTGTGAAGTATCGGGCTATCTTATGAACGGGCAGCTCCTGAAGTATATGTTCTCTGAATAATCCTGCCCATGACTGTTCCATGAGTTTCCGTCTTTTGGGTCCCAGATGGTCCCATGGATCGAAAAGGTAGCCGGTTTTGTGATCTTTTGTATGAATCATGCATTTCTCCTGCAATGTATTGATATTACAAACAGAATCTACTATATTACAGGATGTATTGCAAGAAGAAAATAACATAATATTAAATTATTTTAAATAGTTAGTCACTTTTGACTTTTTACGGGTGCATCATCCTTGGATAGTGAAATAAAAAGAGTTCATGAAACGGTGACCGCTGAATTGGGCGACATCGATATTCTGGTCAATAATGCCGGTATGGGTTATTTCGTTGCCCTCTCTGATCTTAGCTACGATCAATTCAGCGAAGTGATGAGGTTGAACACCTGGGCGGGACTGCATCTGTCACAATTGTGTTACCCTGGAATGAAAAAGAAAGGGAAAGGAGTCATCATTAATATTGCGTCCACCGGTGGCATCAAACCTGATATTTTTGCCGGCGCTTACAGCGCTTCCAAGTCGGCACTTATCATGTTCACAAAACAGATCGCCTGCGAGTGGGGAGGGGACGGTATTCGATGTGTGGCCATTTGTCCCGGACTCGTTCGCACCGAGATGGCGGCACCCCTGGTAGCACACAGGGAAGCCCACGGTTTTCAAAACCTGGTGGACCGGGTGGGTGAACCGGATGAAATTGCCGGAATGGCCTTGTTGTTAGCCAGTGATTCCGGTTCATACTGTCAGGGAGCCATTTACCTGATGGATGGCGGCTCCACTGTCAGCGCTTCCTGGGGATAATCTGGGATAAGGGGTACATCGGCGTCAGGTCTTGGCATGTGACACATGGTTTGAGGCTGGGGCATAAACAATCAACCGGGTTCGTCATCCGGGAGAATTTATTTCAAATCACCCTGCGGAGCAATACCCCCTTCCCCCCAGGGCAGGCCTCATCATTGCATCTTTTCAGGCGGCCGCCGTTCGGGGACATAGGTGTGGGGGATCTTCTCTTCGATCCATTCCTTTGAAACGTAGAGGTTGCAGTAGCAGCTGCCGTATTCCTTAACATCCGGGGTCCGGTAGACACAGGGGCAGATAATATCACTGTCGTGCTCCCGGTCGCCGGATGCGAGCCTGCAGGGACAGGCCATGTATCCATACCGGTTCCTGTTGGTAATGAGGGCCTCGATCAGTTCCCCTGTCCGCTCTTTGTCACCGCTGAAATAATACCCCTTTGGTTCCTGCTTTTTCTTCAGCATCTCGTAGAGCGTTTGGGTTTCCATCATAATCCCAGGGCCTCTCGTATTTTCTCCTCCCTGAAACCCACGATGACTGTGTCACCTATGATAATGGTGGGGAAGGAACACTGCGGGTTCAGTTTTCTGACATCTTCAAGGATGGCCTCCCGTTCTTCTCCTTCCAGCAGGTCCACATCGACAAAATCATACCGTACGTTACAATCGCCCAGGAATTTCTTCGTGGCCTTGCAGTGGCTGCAGGTACTCAGCGTATACAGCTTAACCTGCTTTTCAGGTGACATGGCGGTCTCCTCTCGCCATATACATTGTGGGTATTGGATCGCGCCCTTACTCTACACGGTCAATGGTCGAGGCTGTAGCTTCGCTCGCTACCATCAGCTACTCCCGGACTCCCAGCCATATTCGTGCAACGTCGACCGTCGCGAAGACGATGACATTCTCTTCCGAGTGCAGCGTAACCATGCCTCTATAGAATTGCGCGAGATCCCACGCGTGGGCATCATGAGGCGATACAACGACGGCGCAGCGGTGAGAGTGGGGGGGCTTTTCACCCTCTTTTCTTTTCTGAAGAATCTCCTTCATATCATCGATCGAGATGTCGTTACAGGCACCGTGTCTGACCTCAAACAACTCGGAAAGCGGTCCCGCGGCGCGCGCATCACTCGCATGGGTCAGCTCATATTCAATAAACTCTTCGCTTGTAACCGGGGCAGTGGCGATGGCATGTATATAATGACCATCATTGAGAATATCATACGTAATCGGCATGTGTTTCTCCTCTTCTAATCAACATCCAAGGTATTATTTTCCCCGCTAGATTATTTTACCATATTATAAACTATTATTTTACTTCTTTTTTATTTCATCCTTTAAAACCACCCTACCCGCTCCGTGAAAAATAGTCACTATCACTGTTTATGTCAAGGATTTTAAGTGGGTACCCGCGCCAAGGCACGCCCGCCACGCAAATATCTTCTTGTGTATGTGACCGCCGATGTAGTAGTTTTTGGGTGCCAGGTAAGTTTCGTCTTTTGAAAAACAAAGGGTATCGTTATCTATGAGCGAAATCAAAGAGCAGGATATCATCCTTGACTCAATAACCGACGGCGTCTTTACGGTGGACCACGACTGGCGCATCACGTCGTTCAACAGGGCTGCCGAAGAGATAACGGGCGTGCCGCGCGCCGATGCCATCGGCCAGCTGTGCAAGGATGTCCTGAAGGCCGACATATGCGAGGGAAATTGCGCCCTCAGACAGACCTTCGCGACGGGAGAGCCCCTGAGGGACCGGGTCGTCACCATCATCAACGCCGAAGGTGAGCATGCCCCCATCAGCATATCCACCGCCCTCCTGAGAGACGCGGAGGGCAGAACCATCGGCGCCGTGGAGACCTTCAGGGATATCAGCCTCGTCGAAAAACTGCGCAAGAAGATCGAGCAGAAGTACACCTTCGAGGATATCATATCGAGAAATCACCGCATGTATGAGATGTTCGATATCCTTCCCGATGTGGCGGACAGTCTGAGCACGGTCCTGATCGAAGGAGAAAGCGGCACGGGGAAGGAACTCTTCGCGCGGGCGATACACAACCTGAGCCCGAGGAGAGGCCGGCCCCCCGTCATCGTCAACTGCGGGGCCATGCCCGACACGCTGTTGGAATCGGAGCTGTTCGGTTACAAGGCGGGGGCATTCACGGACGCGAAGCGGGACAAGCCGGGACGCTTCAAGCTCGCCGAGAGGAGCACGATATTCCTGGACGAGATAGGCGATATCTCGCCGGCCCTGCAGGCCAGGCTGCTGCGCGTGCTGCAGGAAAAGACCTACGAACCCCTCGGCTCGGTGAAGAGCGAGCGGGCGGACGTCCGCATCATTGCCGCCACGAACCGCAACCTTCTCGAGATGGTACGGCAGGGGAGGTTCAGAGAAGACCTCTACTACCGTATCAACGTGATCAGGCTGGAGCTTCCCCCTCTGCGCGAGAGGAAAGAGGACATCCCCCTCCTGGTCGACCATTTTATCAAGACCTTCCGCTCTATCCAGAACAAGGTCATCAACGGAATCACCGACGAGGCTCTCGCCTGTCTGATGTCATACGACTATCCCGGCAATATACGGGAGCTGGAGAATATCATCGAACGCTCCTTCATCCTGTGCAAGTCAAAGATGATCATGCCTTCCCACCTCCCCGAACCGGTCTGCGGACCCGGCGCCGCTGATGATCCGGGAGGTGCCGATATGACAACCTTCAGGGATGTGGAGGCCGCCTTCCTGACAAACGCGCTGCGGAAAAACGGCTGGAACCGTCTGCAGACCGCCCGGGAACTGGGCATCCACAAGAGCACCCTCTTTCGGAAAATCAAATCCCTGGGCCTGGAGATACCGGACAAGCAGCAGTCGTGACACGCCCCACCCTCACACCTGCAATACATCGGGCAGACACACCTACGAGTCGCGCATATGCGATCCACACCCCGGACAAAGGTAGCTTTTTTGCGACTCTCCGGCAGACCTTGCATGACGCCCTTCTCCACAATAATCCGTAATAATTAAGCTTTTCGCTTTATCCCGACGACCTGTCTCGTGGCACGGTATTTGTAGATACACCTATACTACAAAGGGGTTTGAAAGTATGAAGCTTGCCATGCCGGTATGGAATGACTGTGTTTCAACGGTTCTGGATTTCGCCGATTGCCTGTTGGTTGTTGATTGTGAATCTGAGGGCATACACAACCGGTCCATCGTCGATCTCCCC
>JAUSPK010000037.1 GCA_030655735.1 Syntrophales bacterium
CAAAGGGGGGATAAGTCTCTGCAAGATTAAGCTACCAAAAAATTGACTTAATCAAGAAGGAGAAAGAACCTGATTTTATAATTGGTGAAGCTTATAAAGCATCGCTTACACTGTTGAACAAAACTGAGACGATAAAGGAGAATCTCAATAAAACCAGCTGGAATTTTGTTGATCGGATGGGGTCAGATTCCATTTATGTCAAAAATAATTACGATAACGAGCAGGCAAAATTCGACAAGGCCTCTATTTTTCTTAGAGACGGCACAGGAAATACAAAAAAAGAATTCGTAATCAATCATGGAATTTATCGGTTTAAGGCCGCTGAAGAGTCTAGAATTAAGGGGACAGCTTACTTAATTAAGTGGCTGCATCCCTTTTGCTTTTCTTGACATATAAAAACGGCGATGTCCCTCTTGGATTTGAACGTTTGCGCTAAAAGAATAGAAATTAAAATTGATAGTATTGCTGCTGGTATGATATAACGTAATACCAGAAAGCAGGAGGCAAATATGGGTAAGGCAAAAATTGCGATTACATTGGACGAGGATTTTGTCGGCGAATTGGATAGGCTGGTCGGCGAACATGTTTTTCAAAATCGCAGCCAGGCAATCCGGGAAGCTGTCGGTGAAAAACTCACCCGAATGAAGCGCGGCAGACTATCGATAGAATGCGCCAAACTCGAACCGGCATTTGAAAGGGCTATGGCAGAAGAAGGGTTAGCTGAGGATGTGAGCCAATGGCCGGAATACTGAGAGGCGAGATTCGCTGGGCAGATTTGAACCCTGTGCGAGGCCATGAGCAGGCGGGCTTGCGTCCTGTCATGATCTTGAGCCACGATATATTTAATGAACGTTCAGGTACCGTCATAGCTGTGGCAATCACAAGTCAGCCACAAAAGGCAGGGTTCCCACTGACTCTTGGGCTAAAATCCACCAATTTACCTAAGAAATCATGGATCAAAATCAGTCAAATCAGAACACTGTCCGTAGAGAGGATCGGGAAAGTCATCGGTAAGGCATCGCTGGAAGAGTTGGCCCAAGTGATAGAAGGACTGAACGAAATTGTTGCGTAAACAAGAGATGCAGCCGATCACCGGGAACTCCGGCCCCTTCAGCCTGACTATGTGGGTAGTCGCAAATCGAAGTAAATAAGCGCGGGGATTCAGGCGCGGATCAGCTCTATTTTTCCAGAGAGCCGGAGAATATTTTTATGGATGAAAAAACAGGCATACTGAAGGGGATCAACAGCCCTGAAGATATACGATGCCTCGGGATTGAAGAACTGAACATCCTTGCCGGAGAGATCAGGCAGGAGATATTGGAGGTAGTTTCCAGAAACGGCGGTCATCTTGCGCCCTCTCTGGGGACCGTGGAGCTGACCCTCGCCATCCATTATGTCTTCGACACGCCTCGGGATAAGGTCGTCTGGGATGTGGGTCACCAGGCGTATGCGCACAAGATCATCACGGGCAGGAGGGATGCCTTTAACACCCTGAGGAAGATGGGGGGTATCAGCGGGTTCCCCAAGAGGGGAGAAAGCGTGTATGACGTCTTCGGCGCGGGGCACAGCAGCACATCCATCTCCGCCGCTTCGGGGATTGCCGATGCCCGATGTCTTAAGGGAGATACTTTCAAGGTGATCGCCGTCATTGGAGACGGATCCATGACTGCGGGAATGGCATTTGAGGCCCTCAACTGGTCGGGGGAGCGGGAGAAGGACCTGATCGTTATACTGAATGATAATGAGATGTCTATCTCCGCAAACGTGGGCGCCATGTCGTCCTACCTGAACCGTGTCATGGCGGGGCAGCAGGTTACAAAGTTGAGGGCAAAGATCCATGACTTCCTGAAGACCGTCCCCGGTGTGGGGGAACAGGTCATCAAGTTCGCCCGGAAGGCCGAGGAATCGTTGAAGGGATTTGTTGTTCCTGGCATGTTGTTTGAAGAGCTGGGATTCAAGTATATCGGGCCGATTGAGGGACACCGGCTGGATCACCTGATAAAGCATCTCCAGAACGTGCGGGTCATGGAACGGCCCGTCCTGGTCCATGTCATTACCAAAAAGGGGAAGGGCTACCGATTTGCCGAGGAGGATCCGTCCCGGTTCCACGGCATTGGTCCGTTCGATATCGAAACGGGGCAACCGGTCGCTGGGGAGAACCCCCGGGCGGCATCTTATACGGAGGTGTTCGGCCGTACGATGGCACAACTGGCGCGCGAAGATACCCGCGTTGTCGCGATCACGGCAGCCATGACGGGGGGGACCGGTCTTGACCAGTTCGCCCGCGAGTTTCCCGAACGGTTCTATGATGTCGGCATCGCCGAGCAGCATGGCGTCACCTTTGCCGCGGGTCTGGCCACCGAGGGATTTGTGCCCGTTGTCGCGATATATTCAACCTTTCTCCAAAGGGCCTATGACCAGGTGCTCCACGACGTGTGCCTTCAAAACCTTCCCGTCGTCTTCGCCCTTGATCGGGGGGGGATCGTCGGAGATGATGGCCCGACGCACCACGGGCTTTTCGATTTTTCCTACCTTCGATCCATGCCGAATATCGTTGTCATGGCCCCGAAGGACGAAAACGAGCTCCAACACATGCTCAAGACGGCCGTGGAATGTGGAGGACCCGCCTCGATACGCTACCCCCGTGGCAGCGGAGTAGGCATTCCCCTTGATGACGTGCCGGAGATGATCGAGATAGGAAAGGCGCAGATCGTCCGGAAGGGGAAAGATCTGGCGATCATAGCGATTGGCTCCACGGTATATCCCTCCCTCGAGGCCGCCGAGATACTGGCGCAGGAACATATCGAGACGACCGTCGTCAACAGCCGTTTTGTAAAGCCTCTCGACAGGACCCTGCTGTGCGAGATAGCATCCTCGTTCAAAAAGATTGTCACCGTCGAAGAGAATGTTCTTATGGGCGGTTTCGGCAGTGCGGTCCTTGAATTATTTGAGGAGATGGGGGTCTCGGGAGCTGAGGTGAAGAGGCTCGGCATCGGGGACGCGTTCGTGGAACAGGGAACGCAGGCCCAGCTCAGGAAACAACAGGGCATCGATGCACAGGGCATAGCACAGGCCGTTCGAAAGATGATGGATCCCCGATGACCCGCACGCGGTTCGAGGCGGTTTCCCCCTTTTTGCTTCATCCCCTGAGGATCCGAACCAGATGAAAACGAACCATCCCAAAGTCAGATTGGACCGGCTCCTGGTCGACAGGGGCATCGCGGCGAGCCGTGAGAAGGCCCAGGCGCTCATTATGTCAGGGCTGGTGGTGGTTGAAGAGGAGCGAATCGACAAGGCAGGTACCCTTGTTTGCCACGATGCAGGGATACGGATAAAGGGGGGCTCAAATCCCTATGTCAGCAGGGGGGGATTGAAACTCGAGGGGGCCCTGCGGTCGTTCGGCATTAACGTGAGTGGTGCCGTGGCCTTGGATATCGGCGCTTCCACGGGTGGATTTACCGATTGTCTCCTTCAGGGAGGAGCCCAAAAGATATACGCGATAGACGTGGGATATGGCCAGATCGACTGGAAACTCCGGACGGACAAACGGGTGGTACTCTTTGAAAAGACCAATATCAGGTACTTTTCCGGTGAGGGAATAGAGGACAAGATAGACTTGGCGGTTATAGATGTCTCCTTTATCTCCCTGAAACTGGTCTTGCCCGTTGCCGTCAAAATCATCGGCGAGGAGGCCGTCATCCTGGCCCTGATAAAGCCGCAGTTTGAGGCTGGCAGAGGCGAGGTGGGCAAGGGGGTCATCAGAGACCCCAAAATCCACCGAAAGGTTGTTGATGAGATCGTGGCATTTTCGGCTCAGCTGGGCCTTGAGGTGATGGGAACCTGTGAATCGCCCATCACCGGTCCGGCCGGAAACAGGGAATTTTTCCTGTATGCCCGTAAGCAAGATAACATCTTGCATGGGGACTAACAGTGGGAATCAGGCTTGCCGAGACAGCGGGTTTTTGCATGGGGGTGAAGAGGGCGGTGGACATGGTCCTCGCGCTGACCCGTCACAGAGGGGATACGAAGGTGTACACCTACGGTCCTCTGATACACAATCCCCAGACGGTCGAACTTCTCAGGGAACGGGGCATCGTTCCTGTGGATAGCGTTGATTCGGTTCAAGATGGGATCATGGTGATACGGGCCCATGGGATATCGCCCCAGGAAAAGGAGCGGATCAGGGAAAAGGGGATAGAAATCGTAGACGCC
>JAUSPK010000110.1 GCA_030655735.1 Syntrophales bacterium
CCCTCCCCACTGTGCAAAGGAGTTCGCAGAAATGAAGAAGTTCTGTTGGATCTTCTGTATGGGCCGTATGTATTCCTTCGGCGCGATGAGGTATCCCAGCCTCCACCCGGTCATGGCGTAGGCCTTGGAGAATCCGTTCAGTACGAAGGCGTTATCGGTGAATTCGAGGATGGTGTGTTCCTGCCCTTCATAGACAAGACCGTGGTATATCTCATCCGAGATGACGGGGATACCGTATGCTGCGATCCGGGCCATCCGTTCGGTGCTGAGGAGATTGCCGGTCGGGTTGGAGGGGGAATTGATCATGATCCCTCTTGTCCTGGGGGTTATCTTTTCCCTGATCCCTTCCGCTGTGTACTGGAAGCCATCCTCTTCAAAGACATTGACACGGGTCGGGACCCCTTCGAGAAAGCTGATGAAGTTCGGATAGCACGCATAGTGGGGGTCCGATATGATGACCTCGTCCCCTTTTTCGATCAGGGCGGAGAAGAGCAAAAACATGGCGGGGGAGGTGCCGGAGGTGACGATGATCCGGTCCGGCGAGACATCCACGCCGTATTTCGTGAAGTAGTGTTCGCAGATCGCCTCTCTCAGTTCTATCAGGCCGAGGCTGTGTGTGTAGTGTGTCTTCCCGTCCTTGATGGCCCGGCGGCAGGCCTCGTTTATACACTCGGGCGTATCAAAGTCCGGCTCGCCGACCTCCATGTGAATGATATCTGCCCCGTCCCGTTCCATCCCCTGCGCCTTTTCAAGGATATCCATGACGATGAAAGGGGTGATCTCGGACGCTCTCCTGGTAACCATAGTTGATTCCTCGTATATGTTTCAATGTATGGGTCTGCCTGAAATCCAGAGTGGGAACGTTACCTGCCCGGCAGAATCTTGTCAAGGAGTTTGGAGGACCGTGTGCGGCTTCCCCCGAGATAATCCGGTTGCAGCGGTCGGGTGATTGTCCGCTCCGGCTGTATCTGCGGCAGTTCAAAGTCAAAGACTATGCCCATAAAAGACGTGATGATGCTGAATGTTGCCCCCCAGAGGATTTCTTCTTCTCCGTCACTGTCTGTGTGTATCAGGCAGGGGAAGCACCGATCGTTGCCCGAGCTGCCTGCAGCGTCTTCCTGAGACCGGATGGACAAGAGGCCATAATTTTCTTCATGGTAAAATGCATCCAGCGGTATTTCGATCAGCTTGTCCACCTCCCGGTTGGGACGAAATCCCCATCTCTTTTCGATGAGTCCCACCACGGGAAAGATCGTCTTGGTGAACATGAGCAGGTTGCGCGGGGGGAGGGGGCCGAGAAACCGGAGATTGAAAGGACTGAGCCGTATCTCTTCCCATGATTCTCTTACTGCGTTGGCAAGGAAGAGGGTTATGGTATCGAACGCGGTCTTCCCCCTTTTGCCGGCGTACATCCGCGCGTCTCCCCTCATAAGGGAGGGAAACCCGCGGATAATGAAGAATCTGAGAAGGTGGTCCCAAAAAGGTTCGAGCTTTCCTCCCGGCCCGCTCAGGTCTCCGGACTGTGAAACGGCGGCCGATCTCTTGCTCAGAAGGAATGACAATTCTCCGTCATTCCTTGATTGACCTGCCGTGAAGAAAAGGGGGATTAAGACGCCGGCTTCAAAGACCGCCGCATCCCGTCCGGGATCTTCCCGGTAGTTGATCTCGGTGGTTCCCAGCCGTTCTACGATATGTCGTATGATGGTATCTTTGTTCATGCAACACACTCAAAGGGTACAGGAAGGATCGCTTTCTTCGCGCACGATAGCTGAATCCATTCCGAAACGGTCTCTATTCCGTCATGAGGACTTCTTCCTCTATGTCCATGTCTTCATGATAGAGGGGTTCCTTGCATTTGGCACAGAGAGGGAGGTCATGGGGCCTGTCCTCCGGGATGCGGTTTTTGGCTCCACAGTGGAGGCATAGCACTATGAGTTCGTCCAGAGAGGCGTGGCACCTTCCGCAAACAGGCCTGTCCTTTAATCGGTTCCGTATGATACGGTTTTTTTGCCCGCATCTGAGACAACGGACAATAAAGTAGTTTTGAAGCATCTTGATTCAAGGTTCATGTCTGTTGGTGGTCGGGTTTTACACCATACCTTGCGTCCGTCTTTTTACCGTGGCATGGAGATCTTTATGGTGCCTCCCCTTCCCAGTATGTCATGAAGGTGGATATATCCTTCGAGGTGCCCGTCCCCATCTATTGTGGCCAACGTGGTAATTTCGTCTCGCTGCATGATCTCGATGGTTTGTGCCAGAGAGGTGTCGGGAGCGATGGTTTTTGGCGCCCTTGTCATCAGGTTGTCCACCACTTGTTCTGTGAGTATTACGCCCTTCCTGATGTGTCGCCTCAGATCCCCGTCAGTCAGGATGCCTAGTAGGCGGTTTTCTCCGTCTGTTATAAATATGAAACCGAGATTTTTCTCGTCCATTTCTTCAATGGCCGCGAGCGCAGACGATCCACTGAGCACTACCGGCATAACGCCGCCTCTGATCATGACATCCTTCACCCGCGCCATCAGTCTCTGGCCGAGGTGACCGCCCGGGTGAAATTTATAGAAGTCCCGTTCGGTAAAATCCATTTTGTTGACGAGGGCAACGGCCAGGGCGTCCCCCATCGCCAGAGTCGCCGTGGTGCTCGACGTGGGCGCCAAACCGAAGGGGCAGGCCTCTTTTGCAACGCCTACGTCGATAACAACATCACTGTTTTTTGCAAGGGTCGAATCCATATTGCCGGTGAAGGCTATGATGGATAGGCCTATGTCCTTCACATTCAGGATCAGTGCGTTCAGCTCGCTCGTTTCGCCGCTGTTGGATATGCCCAGCATCACATCATCCCTGGTTACAATGCCGAGGTCTCCATGCAACCCCTCCACCGGATGGAGGAAGATGGCGGGCGTCCCCGTGCTCGTCAAGGTTGCCGCGATCTTCTTCCCCACGAGACCCGATTTCCCGATGCCGGTAACGATGACACGCCCCTTGGTCTGGTATATGATTTCGACGGCCCGGGAAAAGCTGGCACCAACCTTGTCGATAAGACTCGAGATACTTTCCGCTTCTATCCTGAGGACTTCCTTTGCCTGTTGTATCGAATCAGCCATGTGGACGGTACGCCATCCTCAATCTAAGAGATAAAAAACGGGGTAACTATATATCAACCACCACATAACCACAAGATATAAAAAGGATACCGGCAGGCCGGGTATTCATCTGGCGATGGGTCTGCCGGGAAAACAGGGGTTAACGAATAATGACGGATGACACCGATTTCTCCAGTCGTTCTTTGATGTCGTTCAGGTCCC
>JAUSPK010000123.1 GCA_030655735.1 Syntrophales bacterium
AACTACTCAAGCACAGCAACTCGCCTAAAGCAGCCTGTCCCCTTTTTGGCACACCAATCCTTCTACGCGATTAGCTGCAACTATTAGTACAGAAATATAATGTCTGTGATCGCTGTTGTGAATTTTACCGGTATTTTCCTAAGGTTTCGAGACATTCTTTGCCTGAAACCCGCGGTCGGTTTCCTCCACGTCAAAGACCACGTCATCTCCCTCGATAAGCGTCTTGAACCCGTCCATGTTGATCGAAGAATAATGTACGAATAAATCCTGACCATCCTCCTGCTGAATAAACCCGAAGCCCTTCTTCTCATTAAACCACTTTACGATTCCACTTGCCAAGACCCCCATCCCCCTTTTTTGAAATTAACGGGCGCAACGTCCCCTCAACGGCGCCTACCGCCGAAAATCTATACCCATGTCATATCACCGGTCAAGGGAAAAGTGCCTCAATTGCTTCTAAAATCGCATCATTTTAATCTTTTAACACATATGTTGCGTAGAAAACCCGGCCATTCACAAAAACTTTTGTACCTTGCCTTTTCCCCGGTCGTATTATACAAGCAACCTTCATCATTTGAGCGTTTTACGTAGTCGTTATATTTTAGAGGAGGGATACGAAAGGTACTAATGAAATATGAAGGAATGGTAATAAGGCCCCCGAGTGAGGCGAGGAGCCTTCTGTTACAGATCAGTGTCGGTTGCTCACACAACAAGTGCACATTTTGTCCGACCTACAAGGGAGAAAAATTCAGGATCAAGACCTTCGAGGAGATTGAAGAAGATATCATAGAGGCATCCGGATATGGTCATATAGAAAAGATCTTCCTCTGCGATGGTGATGCCCTGATTCTCCCCATGAGAAAACTGGTACCGATTCTTGAGTCCATCAACACACATATTAAGGGCGTACAAAGAATAGGGCTCTACGCGAACGCGAAGAGCATTCTGCGCAAGACGCCTGAAGAACTTGCACAACTGCGAAATCTGGGTGTAAAGATAGCGTACCTGGGTCTGGAAACGGGGAATGACGAGATTCTTCAGAAGATACAAAAAGGGGCGGATTCTCTCCAAACAATTGAAGCCGGTCGAAAGATCAAAGCTGCCGGTATAGAGCTTTCAGTCACGGTGCTCTTGGGGATTGGAGGGAAGGCACGGAGCATGGAACATGCCCAGGATACGGCCCGGGTACTGACGGAGATTGACCCCGATTATGTGGGGGCACTTACCGTCATGGTCGTTCCGGGTACGGCCCTGTATGAAGAACAGGTGTCGGGGGGATTCGAGCTCCCCGGCAAGTTCGGATTTCTTGAAGAGCTGGGGATTATGGTGGCGAATTCCGATTTTACCGACTGTTTCTTTACCTCGAATCATGCCTCAAACTATCTCCCGATACGCGCCAGGATGCCTCAGGAAAAGGACGAAACGGTGAGGCTGATACAACATGTTATCGAATCCTCAAACAAAAAGGTGCTCAGGCCGGAATATCTGAGGGGATTGTAGAAATACGCCTTTTGTTGTTGTGGATATCAACCGAATGGGGGGATGAAATATTTTTCCGGAGAGAATCAGAAAATGGTTTGGTATGTTTTTTCCGGCAGCGGCCGGGAAGAGGGGCCTGACGGCACTGGAGGAGAAGATACAATCCATTATCGACTCGGGTGAAGAGGATGGTCTCATCGACAGGCAGTCAGGTGAGATGATCCAGAGTATTCTTGAGCTGCGTGAGACAGTGGCCAGGGAGGTAATGATCCCCCGGACTGAGATAGTCGCTATCAGCGACACCTCAACCATAGATGACATACTGGATCTCATCCTGAAACATGGGCATACGAGGATGCCCCTTTAC
The DNA here is from genome assembly GCA_030655735.1 of Syntrophales bacterium. Taxonomy (GTDB): domain Bacteria; phylum Desulfobacterota; class Syntrophia; order Syntrophales; family UBA2210; genus UBA6078. The sequence continues at coordinate 1,847 of JAUSPK010000123.1, forward strand.
AATGAGAATATCGACAATATCGTCGGGATATTGAATGTGAAGGACCTGCTGAGGTTCTGGTCGAAGCCCTTCCGGAGGGAAGACATAACATCAATCCTCAGAAAAACCTATTACATACCGGAGACCAAGAATATTCACCTCCTTCTGCACGAACTCAAAGAAAAAAAATCTCATATGGCCATAGTCATTGATGAGTATGGCGGGACCTCCGGTCTTGTGACGCTGGAGGATCTGATAGAGGAGATAGTCGGTGAAATTCATGACGAACATGATGTCGAGGAAAATCCCTTCACAAAGCTTCCCGGTGGTGATGTTCTGGTGGACGGCAGGGTCGATATCGAGGAATTTGAAGAGCACTTTGGTATAGAGGTTCCCGAGGGACAGTTTGAGACACTGGGGGGATTTATATTCTACCTTATCAAGAAGATTCCCGTTACGGGTGAAACCCTTGCGTACGAAGACCTGAAAATCACCATAGAGGCGGCCGATGAGAGAAGCATAAAAAAGGTGCGAATCCAGAGAGCCGGGGAGTCGACGGTGGGCACCAAAAAGGAAAAGACGCGCGCACACGATGAATAAAAAAGACCTGTTACTCTCTCTGCTTTCCGGGCTTCTTGTATGTATGTCCTTCCCAAAAGTGGACCTGAGTTTCCTGATATGGATTGCCCTTGTACCGCTCCTGTATGCCATCAAAGATAAAGACCTCCCGGGCGCGTTCCGTACGGGATTTGCTGCGGGTCTTGTGTATAATATAGGTCTGGTATACTGGATCGTGTTTGTCGTCGTGCAGTATGGTCAGCTTCCTATCTATGCCGGCGTTTCGGTCATGCTTCTTCTGGTCATGTACCTGAGCCTCTATCCGGCGCTCTTCTGCGTGGGCGTTATCTATTTCAAGAAGAGGGGCATGGGAGCGGTGCTGGTGGCGCCTCTTCTCTGGACCGTCCTCGAGTATCTGAAGGCCCATCTCTTTTCCGGATTTCCGTGGGAAGACCTCGCCTATTCGCAACACGGGTGCCTCTCCCTGATACAGATCGCTGACATCACGGGTGTCTACGGTATAACCTTCCTGATAGTCCTTTTGAACTGCGTCTTCTATGACTGTATGAGAGGCCTGTTTCCCTCCCCCGGAGGAACAAGGAATATACCCCTGCACGAGATCATTGTCGGGGCAGGCCTGATCCTGCTGGTTGTTGGGTACGGGATGTACCGCGTAGATACCCTGAAAGGGGCTGAAGAGGGCCTTGATCCTGTTAATGTCGTGCTTGTTCAGGGGAATATTGACCAGTCCGTCAAGTGGAGCCCGCAGTTCCAGACGGAAACCATGGACATATACCGGGAACTGTCCACCGGTGCCTCAAAGAAAGGCGTGTCGTTGATCGTCTGGCCCGAAACAGCAGCGCCATTCTATTTTCAGGACTATGATGAGCCGTCCAGGGGCGTTATCAATGTAGCACGGGAGGCAGGGGCTTGGCTCCTGTTTGGAGCCCCGGCCTATAAGAGGGGGGAAGGGGGGAAACTCTCCTTTTACAACAGCGCCTACCTCCTGTCTCCGGACGGGTCCATCTCCGGGAGATATGATAAGGTGCACCTGGTCCCCTTCGGCGAATATATCCCCCTGCGCAGGATCCTCTTCTTTGTCGACAAGCTGGTTGTGGGTGCCGGGGATTTTAAGCCGGGGGGCAAGATTGCGCCCCTTCCGATGGGTGACAAAAAGATAGGAACCCTTATCTGCTATGAGGGGATATTCCCTGAAATAGCTCGTGAATATCGTCTAAAGGGCGCGGGGCTTCTCGTCAATATAACCAATGACGCGTGGTACGGAAACACCTCCGCCCCTTACCAGCATCTGACGATGGCGATCTTCCGGGCGATAGAAAATCGAACCTATATGATACGGGCCGCAAACACCGGGATAAGCGCCATCGTGAACACGGCCGGAAAAATTGTATCCCAAACAGGTTTATTCGAAAGAAAGACCCTGGGCGGCACGGTAAAATTCACTCACCATAGGACCTTTTATTCACGATACGGCAACATATTTGCTTGTTTCTGTATCGGGTTTCTGCTAATGGGCTTTCTAGTTTCCTTGAGGAGGAAGGGCGGATGATTGCAGACATTTCCGAAAAGATACAGGATCTAAAGAAGAGGATAGACAACCTCAGGGGTTGTCTTTGACATAGATGTCAATGAAGAAAAGATAGGGCAGTTAGAAAAACAGACCCTCAAAGAGGGCTTCTGGGATGACCCCACGGCTGCCAGGGAGATAGCAAAGGAGAAGAGCAGGGCGGAAGAGGTCGTCCGTGGATGGAACGATCTGAATGATGACCTCCAGGACCTGGAGATGCTCTTTGAAATGGCATGCGATGAGGATGATGAGAACATCCTGGAAGAGATAGAAAGTGATATTGCCGGCCTCGAATCTTCGGTCAGGAACGATGAATTCAGGATGATGCTGGGTAGTGAAGAGGACCCGGGCAACGCCATTATGACCATTCATTCCGGGGCTGGCGGAACAGAAGCCCAGGACTGGACGCAGATGCTCCTCCGCATGTATCTGAGATGGTCCGAGCGAAAGGGCTTTGAAACAAAAATCATTGACCTTCAACCGGGTGACGAGGCTGGCGTTAAAAGTGTAACGATGACGGTGGAGGGGAGATATGCATACGGATACGCCAAGGCAGAGGTCGGTATACACAGGCTTGTGCGCATATCCCCCTTTGATACCGGCAAGAGAAGGCACACGTCATT
>JAUSPK010000127.1 GCA_030655735.1 Syntrophales bacterium
GGTGCGCCACAGCCAGTCGAGGTCCATCAGGTGGCCGTCGAGGAGACCCGTCGAAAAGACGCCGCGCATGGCGCCCCCCTCAACGACGAGGGCCGTGTCCGGAGAAATCGCCATCGTGGTCACTCCGTCCTGCGGAATACGCCCTGGACAACCCTGATCCGATCTTCTTTCAGATTGCGAACGATATTTTTCGATTTGTCGGCTGCGGTTGTGCCCATCAGGAGGTTGAGCCCCAGCCGGGGAACATTGTCCGTCCGGGGTTTGATCCCGGCAACCACGCCGCGAAACCACTCCAGCGACGCCTCCGTGACGTCCCGCCAGAGGATCTCTTCGAACCCCGCCTCGCGGAGCATCCCCCCCAGGGCATCCTGTCCGGTCAGAAAGCTGATGGACTGATCGCTCGCCCAGGGCAGCGGAAAATGAGGGGGCGATGCGCTCCCCGAGCAGATCTCATACAGGGCAAAGATGCCTTCAGGTCGAAGGACTCGGCGGATCTCGGCAAACAGTTTTCCCTTGTCCTCGATGTTCATGATCGTGTGCTCGGTCCACGCCGCGTCGAAGTCCTGATCCTCGAAGGGGAGGTCCGTCATGTCCCCCTGCCGGAAGGTCACCACCTCGCCCAGGCCCACCCGTTCGGTCAGCATCGCCGCGCACCGGCAGTACTCCTCGACGAGGTCGACCCCCCATACCCGGCACCCGAACTCGGCCGCCAGCGTCCGGGCGGGGCCTCCCACCCCGCAGCCGAGGTCAAGAACCTTCATCCCTTCACGCAGGTTTGCCAGCCTTGCAAGCTCCCGCGTCGCGTCGCGCCCCCTGATATGGAACTCGTCGAATGACGCGGTGTCCCCGTGGAGGGTGATCCGCCTTCCGGCGCGCTCACATGCCTCCAGAATATGGGTATCGAGATCTTTCTGCCCGTAATGATCAATGATCGACTGTTCGTATTCCTTCATTCCGTCTCCAATATCGGTGTGATCCTGCTATCGGGCTCCTCTCTTAAGCCGCACCTCGAAATAAGGCACGGAAAAGGGATTTTCCCGCCGATTCACCGGTAAGGTCTCCGCCGCCTGTAACCACTATTCTTCATTCAATTTCCGGTGAGCTGCGGACAAGCTGTGGAGTGTCCACCCGATAACGATCCCTATCGCCAGGATAAAGAACATCAACAGTGCCCGAGACATCGACAGGGTCCAGAACAGAAACCGTATGTCGACAACCGTGACGTTCTGTATGATGAAGAGCACGACCAGGCCGGCCAGGATAAGACTGATAACCAGCTTCGTATTCATCGCGAGTCCTCCTTCTTGCCTTTATTGATATGTTTGCAATCTAAAATGCATTGAACTGCAGAAGCGTATCGCGGATCTGCAAGAATGCGATCAAGTACTCAAAGAGCATACGCCACATTATCTCCATGAGCACAAATATAATCGCAAAGATCAAGATAAAAGCTGCTCGTGTTTTTTTACCACTATCTGTCTGATAAATAAGCTTATCTATTTGTTCCTCTATGGCATAGATTAAGGGGTATTTTTGTCTCACCCTCAATAACGTAAACCAGCCAAAAAATGGTATCCCCACTGCTCCAATATAATAGGCGGGAATCAGGACATATAAACTGATAAATCGTTTAAACAGGACAAAAGCTAATAAGGTTTCCACTGTAAGGCCTCACATCGCAGCGTGTTTTGTTGCAGGCGCCAGGCAGGCATGGCAGCAGGCAGTCCCCTGGGATCCTTGTATGATCTACTTGGCTCCGAATACCCGTCTGAGCAGTTCCGTGGTGCGCTTGGCGGGATTCTGTCGGATAGCGGCCTCTTCCTGTGCCATGTAATAGAAGATTCCGTTCATACCCTTATCAACGACATACTGCGTCAGATCAGCCTTCACCTCCGGCACAAAGGGTATGGACCGATATCTCTTCATGACATTATTGTATGCCTGAACGGCCCCCACCTCTGCAAGGCTCTTCTTGACGATGGGTCGCATCTCCTGTTCCAGAGAGGGGGACATACTAGTCCGAAAGTATTGGGTGGCGGCGTCCTGCGGACCTTCATATATCGCCTTTACGTCATCAATCTTCATGTCGGTGATGGCCTGGCGAAAAAGCTCTTTTGCCTTTGGGGTCGCCACTTCCGCGGCCCGGTTGAGTTTCAGCTCCAGGTCCTGAAGGGGACCGGACATCCCAATCTTTGTCAACGCGGACTTCACGGTATCCAGTTGTTTCGGGAGGGGGATATGAACGGCCGAATCCGTATTGAACCCGTTCACACGGCCCAGACGGGAAACCACCTGTTCCGAGCCGACGCGCAGGGCATCCTTGAGCCCGGCACCGATCTCCTCAACGGTGATACCGGACTGTTGGCTTTTCCCCGTGACGGTCTTCAGGAGATGCGTCCCTTTATCCAGCCAGCTGTTTCCGGCCTGTGCCGAGGCGGCTGCCAGGGAGGCCGCGATAAGAAAAATGCCTGTTATACCGATGTAACGCCTTGCCAATCTCGAAAAAATCGTGAGCATGATAAACACCTCCATCCCTTCGACAGGGTCCACGGATAATAAGCCCCGTCAACTGACGACAGGGGTCGCATCCTCGTCGAAGGGGTTTTTGCGAACGGCCAGGGAATACAGGTAAGGATACTGGGCCTTCACGTGCCTCAAATACATGAACCACTGCTCGATCAGAAGCCGGTACGCGCGGCCTATATCCCCCACAAGGTGCTCGACATCCGACCGAGGGAGGTCCTTGAGCTCTTCCCGGCTGGTCAGCTCGTCCGTAAGGTGGAAAACGGAGAGCAGGACCTCGGTAAAGTCCTCGTGCTCGACCAGGACCGGGTTCTCCAATAATCTGGCAATAAAATCTTGTTTGTCTTTAAGGAGATTGAACAGCATCACGACATCAACACTATCTACATCTATATGAAAGGCATACTTCTTGAGCACCTTTTGAACGGCCGAAAAGTGACGGTCGGACCAGTCCGGATCCACGATAAACCTGCCCCTCGTTTTTTCTATATCCCTGTCGTAGGAGGAAAAAAGCTTGAGGAGATCATGCCCCACCTCATTAAAGAATATGCCACGGACCATATTGATCTTGCGCATCCGGTGCTGCGCCTCACGCTTGAGCAGGACCATCTCCGTCGCGTTCGCGATCACCCCGATAAAGGTTCCGGCGCCCATGATGATCAGCAGGACGGCGAACAGGCGACTGGTATTGTTTGTCGGATGAATGTCGCCGTACCCCACCGTCGACATGGTGACGATGTTGTAGTAGAGGGCTTCAGGGAAGGAGAGATTCTCCAGGGCCATAAAACCGGCGGTCCCCATCGCGGTTACCACAACGAAGAGGGCCAGGAATATCTGTAATCTCCGGCGTACCTCCTGCATGATGTACCCCCCCTTATATTCAGTTTACCGCACAGCAGGCATGGTCTCTCATATGCGGAATTTCCCGCCACCATGAGACAAGGCCTGCATCTTACAATACTAAGCCCGTTATATCAAATGCTTGTCGTGGTCCGGTCCTGCGACCAG
>JAUSPK010000139.1 GCA_030655735.1 Syntrophales bacterium
GATGTACAGGTCGTTGTTTCTTCGGGAGAAGCTGCCTTCAAACAGGCCCAGGAGCTTTGCCCCGACCTGGTCCTGATGGATATGGCCCTGGAAGGGGAGATGGACGGCGTGGAGGCGGCTGGTCAGATTCATGCCCAGCTAGACAGTCCCGTTGTATACGTCACCGCCGATATCAGTAAGGCCAGGATCGAAGAGATCAAGCGCACACAACCGTTCGGTTGTGTATTCAAACCGTTCAAGGATGTAGAGCTGCAGGCCGCGGTAGAGATAGCCCTTAACAAACACACAGAGAATGAAAACCTGCGGGAGAGCGAGGAGAAGTACCGCGCCATCATTGAGGGCATAGAAGACGGATACTATGAGGTTGATCTTGCCGGGAGGTTCACCTTCTTCAATCAGGCGATGTGCACGCTGGCCAATGTTCCGGCGGAGGAACTGCTGGGGATGAACGATCTCGAATACACCGATCCGGAGACCGCGAAGAAGATATACAAGACATTCAACGAGGTCTACCGAACGGGGAAATCTGCCGAGGTAGGAGATTATGAGATAATAAGAAAAGATGACAGTAGAAAAACGGTTGAATTTAATGTTTCACTGATACGGGATAAAAATGCTCAGCCGGTTGGTTTCCGCGGTATTGTTCGCGATGTTACCAAGCGCTGGGCGATGGAAGCGGCGCTGCGGGAGAGTGAGGAGAGTTACCGGAACGTTCTCGATCTGGCCCCCGACGCGATTACCGTTGTTCGCGCGAGGGACGGCGTACACCTGCAGGTCAATGACGCGATCTGTCAACAGACCGGTTACACCGCCGATGAGATAATCGGCCGGACCGACTCAGAACTGAACCTGTATGTCGATCGGGCTGACCGGAGACGATTGTACAGCACCCTGGCGCAGGAGGGCCGGGTGGACGGACTCGAGATCCGGTATCGGGCGAAAGACGGGACCATACTGGATGACCTGGTGTCGGCCAGGACCATCCGATTTCGGGGTGAGGACTGCTTTCTGTTTGTGGCCACGGTTATCACATCGCTCAAGAAAGCCGAGCAGGCCCTCCGCCAGAGCGAGGAGAAGTACCGTCGCATCCTTGAAGAGACAGAAGACGGGTACTGGGAGGTTGATCTTAAGGGGAGGTTTACCTTCTTCAACGACGCCCTGTGCAGGATGGTGGGGGTTCCGGCGGAGGAGTTTAATGGTATGTACAGCCTTGAACACAGCCCCTTCGAAGCGGCGAAGGAGATATACACGATATTCAACGAGGTCTACCGGACGGGAAGGCCAGCGAACATCGCCGATTATGAACTCATAAAACTGGACGGCAGCAGAGCAATCCATGAACTGTCCGTTTCACTGATAAGAGACGAAGAGGGCAATCCGGCCGGTTTCCGCGGTGTGTCGAGGGATATCACCCCCCGCAAACAGGCCGAAGAGGAGGCACATGCACACCGTGAGCACCTCGCCCTCATCAACCGGATACTCCGCCACGACCTGACAAATGATCTTGTGGTTATACAAGGCGCCCTTGATCTGTATGCGCGTTCTCCTGAGGAAAATCTCCTGACAGAGGCATCGGGGCGCGTTAAGAAGAGTCTGGACCTCATCACCCGGATGAGGGGGCTTGAATCCTTCATCTCTTCCCACAAGGAACTGAAGGCCTATGAGATGCGGGATGTCGTCAGCGAAGTTGCCAGGGACTATCCCTCTATAGACTTCAAGATCAAGGGGAAGGCCCGGGTCATGGCCGACGACTCTCTCTTTTCCGTCATAGACAACATCGCGCGCAATGCCATCACCCATGGGAGGGCCGACAGAATCGAGGTTAGCATAGACCGGCGGGAGGAGATGTGCGAGGTGCGCATTGCCGACAACGGATCGGGGATCCCCGATGAGATCAAGGAGAAGATTTTCGAGGAGGGATTCATACACGGAGACACCGGACAGACCGGGATCGGTCTCCACATCGTCAAAAAGGCCATGGAGAAGTACGGCGGTTATGCCTGTGCCGGGGACAACGAACCGAATGGGACAGTCTTCGCACTGAAGTTCAAGATGGTGGAGTAAAAACAGCGACACTCCGACGCGATTTTCTTATTGCTTGACAACTATTACCCTTTTTCTATATCTTACACACCGATACTATAACAATACGTGCGGGAGGAGAACAGGTATGGCGAAGATAGATGCTTTCTTTAAACTGATGAATGAGCAGGGCGCATCAGATCTCCATCTTGTCTCCGGGCAGCAACCCGCCCTGAGGATCAGGGGTGAGATAGAACGGGTAAAATACCCTCCTCTGGAGAATGATACACTGAAGGCCATGCTGTATGAAATAACACCGGAGCATAAGATCAAGCAGTTTGAAGAGACGGGCGATGTAGATTTTGCGTACGAGATACCAACCCTTGCGCGGTATCGCGCCAACTTCTTCCAGCAGAAGGTGGGGGTGGCGGCGGTCTTCAGGGAGATTCCCAGCAAGATCCTTACACCGGCGCAGCTGGGCCTCCCTCCGGTTACCGCCAAGCTCGCGTCGCTTCCGCGGGGGCTTGTCCTTGTTACGGGGCCGACCGGGTGCGGTAAATCCACGACCCTGGCCGCCATTATTGATGAGGCAAATAAAACGCGCAAGGACCATATCATTACCATTGAGGACCCTATCGAATTTGTCCATGAGAGCAAAGAGTGTATTGTCAATCAGAGGGAGGTGGGGCTGCACACCGGATCCTTCGCCGCCGCCCTTCGTGGTGCCCTGAGAGAGGACCCCGACATCATACTGGTGGGCGAGCTGAGAGACCTTGAAACAATCTCCCTTGCCGTTGAAGCGGCATCGACCGGACACCTCGTATTTGCGACCGTTCATACGTCGAGTGCCCCGAAGACGATAGACCGCCTTATAGAGGTATTCCCCGCCAGCGAGCAGATGCAGATACGATCAACCCTGGCGGACGGCATACGCGCTATCCTGGCCCAGGTTCTCTTCAAACGCGTGGATAAACCGGAACGTTGTGCCGCGCTTGAAATAATGATCGCTACCCCGGCGGTACGCAATCTTATCAGGGAATCCAAGACCTTTCAGATTCCCTCCATGATACAGACAGGGAGGAAATACGGTATGCAGCTCCTTGACGATTCCATTATGGGGCTTCTGCAGAAGGGGTGGATAGGGGCCGAGGAGGCCTATGTCAAGGCCAATGACAAGACGAAGTTCAGGCCTTTCTTGAAGGTGGCCCCGGCTGATTTTACAGAGGTGTAAGTCTGAAATTAAAGGCTGCATGCCTGAATAGTTGTGATGAACGTATCCGGTGAAAGGGGAGGGCTTCTATGAGAAAGCAGGAAATTGCGTACATACTTGCCCGTATGGTTGATTCCCATGAGGATATCTCCGATCTGAATATCACGGTGGGAAAACCGTTTCAGGTGGAGAGCTCTGGTGAGCTTAAGGCCATTGAAACGGGGTTTGCAACTTCCAATATCACTCCCTTTCAGGCAGAGATATTCGCGCTGAATCTCATCAATCGGAATCGCGCCCTTATGCAGACCCTGGTTGAGGATGGTTCCTGCGATGCCTCCTATGAACTGCAGGGCAAGGCACGATTCAGGGTCAATATATTCTCCCAGGGTGATACCTATTCCACCGTTCTGAGGAGACTGGCAAACAGTATCCCGACCTGTGAGGAATTGGGCCTCCCGAAGGTGCTTTCCGAGATATCCGAGGAGAAAAACGGATTTGTCCTGTTTTCCGGTGCCACCGGAACGGGCAAGACCACATCGCTGGCCGCCATCCTGAACGAGATAAACGAGAGATGGCCCGTTCACGTCATAACCCTCGAAGACCCCGTGGAATACAAACACACGCACAAGAAGGCAACCTTCAATCAGCGGGAGCTCGGCGTTGACTTTGTCAGTTTTGCGGATGGGCTTCGTGCCGCGCTGAGGCAGTCGCCCAAGGTTATCCTTGTGGGAGAGATGCGTGACAGGGAGACAATGGAGATAGGCCTCAGTGCCTCTGAGACCGGGCATCTCGTCCTCAGTTCCCTCCACACGATGAATGCGGGGCAGACGATCAACCGTATCATAGGTATGTTTTCCCAGGAGGAGGAGGCTCAGGTCAGGGAGCGCCTGGCCGATACGATCCGCTGGATCGTGTGCCAGAGGCTTCTCCCCCGGATAGGTGGGGGGAGGGTTGCCGCCTTTGAGATTCTGAAAACCAATCTGCGGGTAAAGGATACTATCCTTCATGGTGAGAAGGATGGGAAGACCTTTCAGGATATCATAGAGGCGGGACGCCCCTTCGGCATGGTGACCTTTGATGCTTATATCATAGGCCTGTATCGGGATGGGGTCATCACTGAGGAGACGGCCCTGTCATACGCGACGACAAAAGGGGTCGTGGCGCGCGGGATCGATCCGATCAAGAGCGAAAGGGGAGAAACCACGACACAGATAGAAGGTCTCGAGGTGGAGTGGTAGAGGGGGAGGGGTGCATGGAAGAGAGAAAGAAGTCCTCTGATACGGTAGGGTCTGAGTCGTGTGACACGTTTGACAGGCCGTTCGATTTTGTCGAAGAGGGGAAGACGGCCCTTGTCTGTGAGCCTGATAACGCTGTCCTGGAAAATCTCGGTGCCGTTCTGGAAAAGATGGGGTATCACGTTACGAAATCCACCGCCGGCCCTGATTCCCTGGAGAGTATGAAGTTTCATTTGTATGACCTGCTCGTGGTGGGCGAGAGTTGCGATTCGCAAGGCTCGGATGAGGATGGTGTCCTGGACTATATCCGGCAGCTTCCCATGGGTGTCCGGAGGAATATCTTTGTAGTTCTTTTAAGCACAACCGTTCGCACAATGGATAACATGGCCGCCTTTGGAAGGAGCGTCAACCTTATTATCAATATGAAGAATATCGGTCAGGTGGAAGCTATAATAAAGCGGGGTCTTGCCGACAACGAGGCCTTCTACGCAACCTTCAGAGAGGCCTTGAAGAAGGCTGGGCGCCTGTAGTCCCCGCTCTCAGAGACGATCATTTCCGGGACAACTCCAGATATCCCTTTGCCAGAGAGGTGTTCACGTGGACGACACCTCTGTTCATATTCCTCATCGGATAGTCTTCCGTGATTTCGGGGAGCCTGTCCGCATCCTCCTGAGTCTTTATGATCGAACCGGCCGGTATGGCGCGGCGAGGCGGCACGGTGACCCCCATAAGGAGACAACCGGGTTCTATGACACACCCCGCCCCCCCCTCGGATGTAAACACCAGGGTCTTCATCCCGACAAAGGTATCGTCGTGCACCACGGCCGGGCCGTGTATCTGGACCTGGTGGGCGAGCGAGACCCTCCTCCCCACATAGACGGCGTAGCGCTTTCCATCGACCGTGCAGCTGTTTCCTTCGACCGGTGTGCCGTTCATCTCCGTTTCAAGCGCGTGTATGACGACCCCGTCCTGGACATTTGAATCATCACCGATGAACAGGGGCTGCCCTTCGTCGCCGCGAATAGACGCCATCGGGGATACCATTATGTTCTTTCCGAGGATGACGCCCCCTATAACCGAGGCTAGGGGATGGACATAGGTTGAGGGATCGATCTGCGGCCCAGACACCTCGGCGTTGAAATCTGTCAGTACATTTTCCCCTATCATTTTCTCATCTTCCTATTCCGTATGTTTCTTTCCTTTTTTAGGTTCTTCTCCAATTTAGTTGGAGAAAAGGGTTCGGTCCCGACTCGTCGGGACAGGGGCCAAGGATTCAAGGGTTTGTTCTCTAAAGACTTTATCGGCGCCTTGAATCCCGACTTGTCAGGACTTTATGCTACGTCTTCTTTAGTATTGCCCAACGCACCTTCCACCCGAGCCCTTGAATCCTTGAACCCTCGATCCCTTCTTTGTAGTCTTTTAGCATTTCACTCGAATCCTTGACTCCTTGAACCCTTGAACCCTCTGATATTAACTGTCGATAACGCACTTATTTTGCCTTAATTAACTAGAACTAATCAGGAGATGATCCCTTTTTCAAGATTTCCGTCCATATCTCTTCAACGGCCGCCTCGGTCTCTTCCCTGGTGCCTTCGTTGTGTACGACAAAGTCGGCAAAGGGGATCTTTTCATCCAGGGGCATCTGGGACCGGAGGCGATCCCGGGCCTCTTCCTCTGTGTAGCCGTTTCTCTCCATGATCCGTTCTATCTGTACATCAGGCGGTGCATACACGAGGATCACGATATCCATCACTTCGTGCCAGCCGACCTCAATCAGAAGCGGGACATCCGATATGATGATGGCCTGCCCGTCCCCGCGGCTGATGTCGTCGATCCTGCGTCTCCATTCATCAAAAACGGCGGGATGCACGATACGGTTCAGTTCTTCCAGTTTAGCGCTGTCCCGGAACACAATTCCGCCGAGGGCCTCCCGGTCGATCCTCTCCTCTGTGTCCAGGATTTCCCTTCCGAAGCGCTCGACGATCTTTTCCCAGGCCGAGCCACCGGGCTCTTCCACCTGGTGGGCAAGGACATCAAGATCGATGATATGCGCCCCTCTCTTGCGGAACAGCTCTGCGACGGTTGACTTTCCGCTCCCGATTCCGCCTGTCAGTCCGATCTTCATCATGGAAAACTTCTAGCACAGGGCAGCCCTTCCATCAAACAGAAATTGAAGGCTTGACAATATCGGAGCGAATAATTATGTATACAGACACTGGAGGGGAAGATGACGGTAAAAGATCTGTTGAAACATGCCGAACGGTTTGAGGTGGACGCGTACCAGCCCCGGGATTTCAGGGAGAACCATATCTCCTTCATGGGGGCCCCTGAGAAGCACCCCTATGCGGTCGACAAGATCATCCTTATCCAGGACCCGTTCAGTACAAATATATCATACTATGAATTTGCCGCCGCCGATGTCGCCGGGGTGGAGGAACTGCCGAGTCTGGTCACTGCCGAAGGAACATCCGTCAAAATGTGCCGTGTTTGGGTGAGAAAGGGGAGCATCGGGATACGCTCCACACCCTTTGTTGTCGAGGATACCACGCCGCGCGGTCAGTAACGGGTGTCGATCGAAACCCGGGTCTCCCCCTCTATTCTCCGTACTGCTTTGATATCCAGGAGTGGTACTCGTTATTCTTGACGCGCCGAACCCATTCGCTGTTTTCCAGGTACCAGGATATCGTCTTTCTGATCCCCGATTCGAATGATTCTGACGGCATCCAGCCCAGTTCTTCGCGCAGTTTCGTAAAGTCGATGGCGTATCGCCGGTCATGACCGGGCCTGTCCTTGACGAAGGTGATAAGGTCCCTCCGGGGGGCGCCGGTGGAGAGTCCTTCTATCTCATCCAGTATGTCGCAAATCATTTCCACGATGGTGATGTTTTCCATCTCCATATTGCCGCCGATGTTGTATGTCTCCCCCCTCCTGCCCGACCTCATGATCGTCCAGATGGCGTCGCAGTGATCTTCCACATAGAGCCAGTCTCTGACATTCCTGCCATCACCGTAGACGGGAAGCTTCTCACCCTCTTTCGCGTTCAACACGATCAGAGGGATCAGTTTCTCGGGGAACTGGTAGTTGCCGTAGTTATTCGAACAGTTGGAGACGGTGATCGGAAGCCCGTAGGTCGCTCCGTAGGCCCGCACCAGGTGATCCGACGAGGCCTTTGCCGCGGAGTAGGGGCTGTTGGGGCTGTAAGGGGTGGTCTCCGTGAAGAGGCCCTCGGGACCCAGACTTCCGTATACCTCGTCCGTGCTGATGTGGTGAAAGAGGACAAACCCTTCGGCGTGCGCGCGGGCCGCCTCCAGCAGGTTGAAGGTGCCGACGATATTCGTGTAAATGAAGGCCCCGGGGTCCTTTATCGATCGGTCCACGTGCGATTCGGCGGCGAAGTGACATACCGCGTCGATCCCGTGGCGGGAGAATATCTCTTCCATCCGTCCGAGATCACAGATGTCCGCCCGCTCGAACAGGTACCTGTCCGGGTAGTCGTTCTCTATCCCCTTGAGATTGTCCGGATTCCCGGCATAGGTGAGCGTGTCCACGTTGATGATCCTCCCCGTGAAATCTGCCCGCCCCAGAAGATAGCGTATAAAGTTGCTCCCTATAAAACCGCACCCGCCTGTCACCATAAGGTTTTGTATGTTCATTTGTTTCTCCGCTCGATCTCTAATTTCCCCGGTATGGTTACCTTAATTGCCGGTTTACTGTCAATCAAAATGCCCTGGCTCCGCGGTGGATCCTTCCGGGATAAAGAAATATTTCCCCCTCTCCTTATAGATTTACTTGTTGCCAATCCTGGTGTACTATATCGAAAATGTTCATACGGAACTGAATCTTCTAAAAATGAAAACCGGGGAATTGTAACGCTGAGGTGTCGGTGATGAGAAAAAGCAGGTGGGTTGTCATTATCTGTGTTGGGGTGCTTCTGGTCCTTGCCCTTGTCTTCTTTCTGTACAGAGGCGCATTCCTCCCCGTCGAAAAGACGGCGCTGAAGGAACAGCCCGAATACCGCGGTGAGATCGTCAGAAAAAAGATAGAACCCCTTCCCCCGAAGGAAGAGACCCCCCGTCTGTCCGATGCCGAAGAGGTCGACCATGATATCGTGCAGGAAAGGGTGGAGCAGCTTTTCGCCTACCTCGACAGGCAGGAGTATATAAAGTCCTATAACCTCACGGAGGGCTCCTACCGGCACTTTCTGGGAATTACCGCGAAGCTCTCATCGCGTCCCCCCGTCGTATCGGGGGAAACGGATGATCTCTTGACCCTGAGAAGCAATATAACACACCTTTTCCGGGTTATGGGGAAGGAAGATGTGTCGCTGACACTTGATGTCCTCTCTCACGAAGAAGAAGAGAAGATTGAGGGTGCCATGGGGATCCTCTACAAATGGGGTGTGAGGGAAGCGCAGCGGGAGGGGGGCGCGATCAGGGCCGATATGGGGGGGCTTTACGAGTATGCCGCTTTCTTTCTGAATACCCTTTCGGGGAAGGCGTACCTGCTCCGGAGGGAGTCTCAAGTCCGGATACTGCTGACCTACTATTCGATTCTGATACTTGACAGTGCCGATACACAGCAGCTGAACCGCCATGGTGTGGATATCCTGCCCCACGTGAATCTTCTGATTGACGATATCAACCGGTATCGAGGCCTGGATCACAAAGACAAATATCTCGCACGGTTAAAGGCCATCAGGGAGAAATAGGGCAGATGGGGTCACAGATGGGGTCAGGTCTTGCTTTTTGCCACCCTCGACACGATTTTACTGACTCGTGAATAATGGAGCCTCGGGAGGTTACATGGTAGAAATCACCTCCGTATTCTATGCGTATTGATCGTGCCATCGAAAACAGGCCTCACGCATGATGGCAAAAAGAAAGACCTGACCCCTTAAGAACCCTAAGAGAATATTCCCTTGTGTCTTCGGTACCAGAGGTTGGGAAACATCCGGTAGAGCAGCTTTGAAGAGACGTCGATGTATTCCTTGTCCCGTTTGTCGAACTGGCACGCCTGTATGATATGTTCCCGTATTTCATCTTTGCTGGTCGCTTCGTGAAATA